>CAIOKW010000250.1 GCA_903858975.1 Oligoflexia bacterium
AGGCACGAGCACCAATCCAAGTTCAGGCACGAACACCAATCCAGGTTCAGGCACGAGCACCAATCCAAGCACTGGCACCAACACCGGCTCGCAAGGACAGGTGCCCGTCACACCCGGTAACAGCACGCAGGTGGGAGGAGTTTCAACCCCAGCAGCACCGGGCGGTAAAGGTCATCCTCCTGGGCCCGGAATTCAAGCATCAGACTTATCTTTCGTCGAAATTCCAAATCAAGCGGAGGTGCTCGCTCCTCTGTCGTGTGAAGACCAAGCTCTTCAAGAACTCATTCAATTGATTCTAAAAGATAAGGAAAACGTTCTCGGGAAAATGTTTGATCTCACATCGCTCAAGCTAGCGAAGCAAATTGAAGCATCATCGCCAGAGGCGCTGACACTCGAAGAGGCAGGTCAGGATTCTGCTGCCCAGTTAAAGGAACGGATTGAGAAGATTAAAACTACACCCGAGATCGAAAAAACTATTACTTCCATTTATTCTCGATACGGAAAACTAACTGATCTCAAGCGGGCCGATGAGGCTACAGAGGCGCTCGTGAGTCGAGTAGAGAATCTCAATTATAGTACAAAAAGTACTCGGCTTAAAAACTCAGAAGTATCGGCCTACATTCTCGCGACTTCAATCGGAGATCCGGACTCAGGCCTCGATGAGCTCGATGCTGCAAGTGTTTGGGCGATGGAAAAAATTCGTGCTGCAGCAGAAACTCGGGACCGAAGTTATGCCATTGGACGCGCAAACGGAAACCACCTCAATGTTTCAAGTAGGGTAGCCATTTATCTTGGAAATATTAAGGGAAGTGCACGCCTGAAAAGTGAAGAGATCGATCAGAGATTAGATGCCGATGAACAGGCGATTGTGAAGGTGATTGCTGGGGCCTACGTGCAAGTCAAAGAGGGGTTAAAGAAGTGCCTCGTCAAGGAGGCGAAAAAAGCTCAGTGTGATACCTGTGCACAGAAACGCATGGATGATTTTGAGAAAAAACAGTTGGATATAGTCGAGGTCAAGCGTGCTCTGCTGAAGAGTGTGGGTGACGGTGAGGAGGCGCAATTGAAGAAAAGCATTGTGAACCACTATCAGAAAAAAAGTCACTCTCACCCTAAAAAGCATAAGAATACGAAGAAGAATGAATTTACGTTGCCACCCAATATCATTATGGAGCGAGATCATACCTATGTCGCTCCACCCGTGCTCCCCATTGATTTGAGAAAGTAAGGTTATCATCAAGATGAAACGATTCGCTCATTTGGTTCTGATCATGGGGTTAGTCTCTTGCTCTACCTCTAAAGAGGTCACTCAAAATCCAGTCACCAGCCCGGTACCCCAATCCGCCATTCAATCGGATCAGCCGGGAGAGATTACGATTGCCGTGGTAGGAATGAATGATTTTCATGGATCCCTCTTGCCTAAGGAGCGGAAGTTGCCGAATGGCAATCTGGTCAGAAGCGGAGGTGCTCCAGCTCTTGCAAGTATCATTGGAATTTTAAAAAAAGAAATGCAGGGGCGAGTTTTGATCGTAGATGCAGGAGACGAATGGCAGGGAACGCTTGAGAGTAATCAAGTGAAGGGTGCGAGTGTCGTTCAGTTTTTTAATCGATTGGGAGTAAAGGCTGCAGCCATTGGTAACCATGAGTTTGATTTTAATATCGAAAACATGAATGAACGATTCAGTGAGGCAAAATATCCTTATGTTGCATCAAACATTTATGAGCATAAGACGAAGAAGCGGATTCGCTGGAAAAATGTCTTCCCTAGTCGGGTCATTGAAGTGGATGGGATTCGATTTGGTGTGATTGGTTTTTCGACCACCCAAACTCCGAGTACCACTCGATATGAGTATGTGAAGCACCTTGATTTTGTAGATCCGCTGAAACCGGTAACTGAAGAGGCTCGGATTTTAAGGCAAAAGAAAGTCAATGCCATCTTAGTGACCGCACATGCGGGAAGTGTTTGTGACGATAAAAAGGGGCTTCGGGAATGGCAAATGTGGTCAGAAGCGAGTGATCAAGGCAGCTGCGATGCAGACCAAGAAATCGCACAGCTGGCCTCGGGTTTAAAATCAAATGCGATTGATGGAATTGTCTCGGGACACACTCATCAAATTATTCATCATTTTTTAAATCATCTGCCCGTGGTTCAAGACGAAGCTTATAATCAATATATGAATGTCATCTATTACACATTCAATCGCAAAACAGGAAAGCTATTATCAGATCGCACCCGAATAGAGGGGGTGATTCCAGTTTGCACGGAATTTTTTGAAGGAACCCATCACTGTGATGTGAGAAGACTTCCTGCGGGCGCTTCCCCCAAAAGTGTTCCAGCCGTGTTTCATGGGGTAACGGTAAAACCCGATCCAGAAATTGAAGCCTGGCTTCATCCAATTCGTGAGGGTACAGAGAAGTACCGGAAAGAGGTGCTAGCCGTAAGCGAGTTACCGCTGACCCACTACCGAGATAAAGAAGGAGCCTTCGGAAACCTGATTGCAGATGTACTTCGTGAGAAGGGACATTCAGACTTCGCTCTTGTCAATTCCGGCGGAATTCGGACATCTCTTGATGCGGGTCCGATTACTTTTGATGGCCTCTTTAGAGCTCTTCCATTTGATAACATTTTGAATGTCATTCAGTTAAGTGGTGCCCAAGTAAAATTGTTATTTCGAATCGCCACAGCAGGATCACATGGGATCATTGGTTCATCAGGAGTGCGACTCACTCTAGTTCCTTATGACCAAGAAGTGAAACGGACTGATCTCAATCATGATGGGAAGCTTGAGTCCTGGGAAGGGGATCGGCTCATAAAGCTTGAAACCAGTGATGGGCGCGAAATTGAGGATGATCAACGCTATACAGTTGCGACATTTGATTTCTTGGTTAATGGGGGAGACGATCTTCACTGGTTTATGAGTCAGATTCCAAGCCGCTTTATTTCACGCGAATACTCAGGATTTTGTAGGGACTTGATCTCAGATTATCTGAAGGCTGCAAAAGTAATCAATACCCAGGAGCATCCTTTAGTGGATCCGGTTCATCCTCGGATCATCTTTAAGCCTCAGCCTTAATGAGCATCCATTGCCGCTTTCGGGTCGATATTCTTTTGAACTCTTAAGAAATAAAGTGGAATGAATGAAAAGGTATAAATGAAAAAAATGTACCACATCATCTGACTAAAGCTCATGAGGAAAACCTGTTGATCAATTCGAAACTGAATCATATTCAGAACCTTCGCAGGAATTTGGGAGAGATCGCTCACTCCCATCGCTTTTAAGCTCGCCTGGGTTCCTGGATTGAGCACACTGACGTGAGCTGAAAGATCGGCAAGGTTTTGATGCGAGTTCCGTTCAAGTAAAACTCCGATGAGTGCAATTCCAACACTCCCTCCGAGTTGTCTCAAGAGGTTCATGAGCCCTGCCACTTGCCCTAGAGCTTGCCCTCGGAATTGACCTAATACAGAAGCGTTGATCGGTACGAAGAGAAAAGCCATCCCAATACCCCTGACAATGAGCGCCCAGAATAATTCATTTTGAGAGGTCAGAGACGAAAAGCGAGTCAGCATGATGAGCATGCAGTCGATCGCTAAAATACCCACGAGAATTAAAAAACGCGGATCTGTTTTTCCAAGTAACTTGCCGACAAAAGGCATCACCATAGCGGTTAGGAGCGCGCCTGGAATAAACATCAAGCCTGTTTGAGTGGCATCAAAATGAAGCACTCGGCCCATGAAGATCGGAAGTACAAAAATCACACCATAAAGCATGAGTCCCAGCATGGTCATGAGCGCGGTGCCGCTTCTCACAATCGGGTTTAGGAATAGGCGCAAATTGATGATGGGTTCCTCGACTTTTAACTCCCACCAGATAAAGGTAGGAATGGAAACAGCCGCAATCAGGGTACAGATTGCAATCGGGGTAGACTCAAACCAACTGTCTGCCTGGCCCCGTTCAAGAACGAACTGAAGGCAGCCAATTCCTGCAGATAGCAGGCCTAATCCGACGGCATCAATCTTACCGGCTTTTTTCGGGATTTCTTTTTCATCCTCTTCCATCTCATGCACTGGACCAGTCGGGGTCAGCTTGGGTGAATGGTTGGTGACGAATGAAAACGCCATGAAGGCTGCAAAAAGCCCAAGGGGCAGGTTGATATTGAAAATCGCACGCCAATTAAAATGATCGGTGAGGTAGCCGCCCATCGTCGGACCGAGGGTGGGACCAATCATCACACTCATTCCATAAATCGCGCTTGCGATCCCAGCCTTCTCACGAGGGAACTGCTCTTGCAGTAAGGACTGAGAGGTCGGAAGGAGAGCTCCACCGGCGAGGCCTTGAAGAATTCGAAAAATAATCAGGGTAAATAAGTTTGGAGCAAGTCCACAAGCAACAGATGCGATGGTGAATGCAAAAATACACGATATGTAATATTTTCTGCGTCCAAATTGGGATCCAAGCCAAGCGGAGATCGGCAACACGATTGCATTGGCAATAATGTATCCGGTCACCACCCAAGAAATGTCTTCTAAAGTAGCCCCTAAGTTCCCCATCATTGATGGAATCGCTACGTTGACAATCGAAGTATCGATGATCTCAAGCAATGATGCGAGCACTGCGGTCAGGATGATAAACTTCGATTGTCGTGTGAGGCGATACTGGTCCATGATTATCTCACGCGAACGGTTGCGATCACAGAGAGCCCTGCTCTTAAGAGCTCGATATCTTCATGGGAGAGGTCTAGAAGTTTAATTCGAGTTGGAACTCGTTGAACCACCTTAGTGAAGTTTCCTGTCGCGTTGTCTGGAGGTAGGAGTGCAAAAATTGCCCCAGTTGCTGGATAGAAATTTTCAATCTCTCCCTTAAATGTTTTACCTGAAACAGCATCGACTGACACTTTAACGGGTTGTCCTACTTTCAGTCGCGCAAGATCGGTTTCTTTGAAGTTCGCAATCACCCAACGGGTTTCGCTGGATACAAATGCGAGGAGTGGTGTGCCAGGATTAGCAAGCATGCCCGTTTCAGCGGTTTTTCTTGCAATGAAGCCTTCACTGGGTGCCCGGATTTGAGTATCTGCGAGCCCACTTTTTGAAAGATCAACTAAGTTTTCGAGCGCTTTTTGTTTTTTCGAGAGTTCTTGATAGACTGCAAAAGAAGAGTCCTTTTGTTGAAGAGATACAGCACCTTCTTCAAATAGTTTTTGAACCCGCTTATAGCTGAGTTCTGCATCATGAAGTCGGGCACTTAAGGAGCCGAGTTCATTTTCGCTTTGTTGGGTTCTGCTTTGATAGTCCTTTGAATCAATCTCGAGGAGGACATCTCCTTGCTTCACGTGTTGTCCTTCGGAAACATTTACCTTTGTGACAAAACCCGATACCCGAGAAGTCAAAATAACCGTATTGGCTTGGATTTGAGCATTGTCGGTATCGATAAAGAAGAAATAATCATAAAGGGTATAGGCTCCAACGAGGAGTGCAACAACCATGGCTGAGCGGAGGATTTTTTGTTTTTTTGTCATAATTTTTCTCCTAGTGCGAGTTCAAGTTTAACTTTGGCTTCAATGCAATTGATTTGAGCGTTTACAATCCCGGCGCGTGCCCTAAAGAGCTCAAGCTCCGCATCTAAGACTTCGGTCGTGGTTCTGACGCCCGCTTTAAATCCTGCATCTGCAAGACGAACGGTTTCTGTCGCACGCATCAGGTCAGCATTTCTCGCGGTGTAAAGGGTAGCGCTGTAGATGTAGCGTTTTTTCCAAAATGCAAAGTCAACCGGTGCCTGAAGCATCACATTCTTCAAATTATTTTCTGCACTCAAGGCTTTATATTTGTTTTGTTTCGCGATCGAGAAGTCCTTCGGTGCAAAAAGATTCCAGTTCAGAAAAATTCCTACGTTCCAGGAGGTTCGATATTGGTTCCAGTTCGATAGGGTATCGGTCAGGTTATTGTATTTAGTGTAATCAGCACCAATTGAAATCCGTGGTGCCCAAAAAAGTGAAGCCGCTGCATCTAAGTGATCTGCTGCGTCTACTTGGTTTTTAATGGCTTGAATGTCTTTTCTTTTTTCAAAGTTTGTAGTTGGAGTGAGGTTCTTAATTTGTTCGGTGAGTTTAGACTCCGGTGATGGGAGAGCATCCTCTTTAAATTCAGGTAGTTCACCGCCTACGGTTGTGCTTAATTTTTCTTTTGCGATCTCAGTATTGTCTTTCGCTAAAAGGAGTTCAGCTTGGGCTTCACTGAGTTGGGTCTCCACTTTAAGAACGTCATAATGGGTAGCAAGGCCACCCGTTTTCAAGTGTTCCACTTGGGAGGAGTGATTCTCGAGCGTCTTCAAATTTGAAATGGCCACTTCCTCTAGCTTCTTGGCTGCGATGAGTTTGGAATAAGCGAGGATAACATCTTGCTCAAGCTGGAAGCGGGCGAAATCATATTGTGCTTCTGCGCTTGACTTGATGCTGGATGAACCGCGGAAAAGATTGACGTTTGCGAGCCCATCAAAAATCATCCATTTAGCGCTCAAGCTTGCGCTCGAGCTCGGGAAGATTTGTGGGAATTCTACAATAGGGCCACCACCAAAAGGGATATCGAGATATTGGTATTTTTTATCAAAAAAATGATTCGCCGATAGAGCAAGGGTAGGGAGAAGGTTAGAAATTCCCTCTACTTTTTTCCATGCACCTTCGTTTCGCTCAGCCTCTGCCTTTTGGAGGGTAGGTGAGTTTTTCATTGCAAGCTCAATCAGTCCGGTTATGGAAAGTGGTTCAGCGGATGCAAGGCTGCTCACTGAGAGCACTGCAAGCAGAGTCTTGAGAAAGAATTTTTTTGATCGACGCATGGGTTGTATAGTACTATACAAACAGGTGTGCAGCAACTGACTTTTAAATTGAATGAGCGCTAACGGTTGAAAGGTTTATGAGCCTCGGAATTAGATTTATTCCCAGAAAAGATGCCATGGATAAGCTTCAAAAGAGCTATCCCGACTTTAGGCCCTACTATGTTGAGGCCGTTCAAGCCCTATTCCAATTGAGCGGAGATTTAGAGAAAGCAATG
>CAIOKW010000251.1 GCA_903858975.1 Oligoflexia bacterium
AGAATTCCCTTCACAATCGAAAGGCCTAAGCCCGTTCCTTCACCCACGGGTTTAGTCGTAAAGAAGGGTTGAAATAGCTTGTCAGCTACTTCTATGGGTATGCCTGAACCCGAGTCTCTGACCTGAAGTACCACATGGTCAGCGCGATTGAGCGCAGTGACTCTCACCCACTTATCAGAGAGTCCCTTCACTGCATCAATTGAGTTATTAATCAAATTAATCAAGATTTGTTCAATTTCAATTTCATTGCAGATGATCATGATTTCTTCATACTCTTGAAATTCAACCGCAACCGAATAGTGGCGCGCTTTGTGATCTGTCATGGTGATTGACTCATGAATGATCTCATTCAAACTATGAGGCCTTCTCTCGGGAGGGTCTAGCCGGTCTGAACTTCTAGAAAATCGACGAAGTCCATTCACAATCTTTGAAATTCGATCTGTTGCGCCCTTCATGATTTCGATCTTTTCAACAAGCTTTTCTGGCTTCCCCAAAAACCGAGGCAACATCTGGACTGTTCCAGAAACAATCGTGAGCGGATTATTAATTTCGTGCGCAATTCCTGCCGACATCTCACCCAGCATCGCCATTTTAGAGTTTTGGATACTTTTTAGACGTTCCATTTCTAATGACTCTCGAATTGCAAGCTCCTTTGAAATATCCTCAGAAATGCTGATGAGCAAATCAGGCTCTCCAGCATCATCGTAAGTCGGTATTTTGTAAGTTCTGAGATGTACTATTCCTTTTGACGTCTTTACATCTTCTCTTTCAATTTTGATCACCTCTTTGGCCTGAATAATCTCAAGATCGTTTTGGTGATAATGCAAAGCCCTTTCTCTCTCAAAGAGATCATGCACACTCCGCCCGATCAGATCAGATGGATTCCATCCCAATAAATTTAGCCCAAACTGATTAATCAGAGAAAACTTGAAATCATTCTTAATATCCTTCACTAGGATCATGAGGGGAAGATGATCGAGGGTCGTTTCAAGGAATCGCTTCCGATTTTCCAATTCCATTTCCTTTGATACAAGATCGGTCACATCTTGAAAGGTTCCATGAACCATTTGATTTCCCGGCATTAATCCTGATCTTCGGTAGACGATCGCACTCACCCAAATCCATTTACCGAATGCTTGAACCCTCAACCTCATCTCAAATGGCGTTCCATGCAGCTCACACTGGGACATCTTTTCCTTGAAGGACCCCCTTTCATTGGGGTGAATCTTCTGACAATAGTCTGCAAAAGGAATAAATCGAGAGCCCTTTGAATCGCAAAACATTTCTAAAAAACCATGTGATGCTTCAAACAACTGAGTCTCTGGACTCATGGTCCAATGGGCAATCCTGGCAGCTGCCTGAGCTTCCTCTAATTCTAAACGAAGCTGATCCACCATTCTCTCTTTAAGACGAACATCGGTGACGTCAAACCGAATGGCAAGATATCCTGCGGGCTTTCCATCCAGTCCCTGAATGGGTGTAATCGCCGTCTTCAAGCTATAAAGACTTCCGTCTTTCTTTCGATTTTGAAGTTCACCTTTCCACATGTTCCCACCCTTAATTGTTCTCCAAAGATTTTTTATAAACCCTTGCGAGTGAATTCCAGAGTTCAAGATTCGATGATCCTTACCCAACAGTTCTTCTCGGGTGTAACCGCTGATCCTACAAAATTCGTCATTTACTTCTGTAATGGTCCCCTTAAGATCCGTGAAGGCGAGGATTGCGAAGTCGCGTAATACAGCAAATACCTGCTCCAGCCGAACTTGTGTACTCCGATGTTCAGTGATGTCTCGCCCCGTTACAAAAATCTCTTTGCGCTTTGCGTCAAGTTGAGCTGACCAATCAATCAGTCGGTATTCACCGTTCAAACATCGAAAACGACTCTCGAGCCCCCGGGTGGGTCCACCCTTTAAAATTTTTAAAATATGAGTTCTTGTCTTTGATAGATCATCTGGATGAATAAAATCAGTAAATCGTTTTTGGTAAAGTTCGGTGTCTGAAACTTCAAAAATGCTAGTGAACGCCTGATTGACTTGTTTAAAGTCACCCGTCACTGTTAGAACGCACATCAAGTCAGGACTCGTGATAAAGAAATTCTCCATTACCGAGCGGGCGGCTACTAGCGCTGCATTTTTCCTTCTTCCTGATTGGATCTCAATCAATAAAAAACTCACTAAGACCAAGTACGCACCCGTAAAATTAATGATGTTAAAAAGAAACCCTTGTGGCTCCGTCAGGATCCATTCCTGGGGAAAATCAAACACCCATTTTAAAGAGATCAGAAGCCATGTAACAAAGGACAACACGCTCCCGAGTATCACATAAGGAATTTGTTTAAGGCCGAAAAGAACATAGGCAATAATGATCGCTGGAAAACAAAAGACCTCAATATTGGTGCTGTGGTTCAACCCCATTGATGTGAACAAAATGTAGAAGTTACAGGAAAACAGAAATAAGACGCGAGCTGATTTCGAGAAACCGAGTCGATTCAATAAAAGACTCAGAGGCGAAAGCACACCCACTCCTAAAATTAAGGTCATTAAAGAGAGTTTCGCGCCTAATTGAAAATGCACAAAACAGTAAAGGAAATCGACAATAAACACGGATGCGAGGAGCCGATGAAACACCCTGTCGTTTTCGGTTTGAACTCGACGTCCAATCGATTTCGAAAATCGCATAACCTTAATTTTAGCCCTGTCCTAAGCTATTCAACAGGTAAAAACCCAATCCCTTCAAATATTGAGGCCCCCTTGACATCTATGGGCTTGAGTTTCGCTTTCGAAAAAGGTTCCCAATCCGGCATTTATTCGCTATTTTAGATGAACTATGCCAAATCAAAATCCCTTCCAGCAAAGACTTGATTCCATCGAAGCAGACATGCAGAAACTTTTGGATGAGAACACTCGACTCATTCGCGACCGTGAATCAGCCTACGTGGAACTCGACTCATGGGTCAGTTTGCTCGCTAAGCTTGCAGTTCAAAAAGGACTCAGCGCAGGACTCGCCAACCCAACAACATTCGCTATGGACCTTGAAAGTGGACAAGTATCTTGGGAGTTTGCGGAATCAGAAGCCCACCTCTTCGAGGAACTTCCGGCTTACGAAAAGCCTCTAGAAGTGATGGAGAATCGTGAGAAGTACCGACGTATTATGAATCCAGGGTTTTAGCCAGGACTCGAGCCGGAATCGCTTCTTCCTCGAAACCTGAACCCACACGACTCACTCGATATGCAAATTTTTCTGCGTAAGGCGAAACCGCTTCTTTAAATTCTTCATTCACAAAATGGAGACACACTCCGTTTTCGGAGGCCATTCCATCCGGTAGCTCGCCGGTAGAGATGGCATTTTGGAAAAAGGGTCTCCGAGTCAGCTCGTTATAGTGCGGGCTATTGCTGCCTTTTAAAAATCCAAGACACTTCATGGATGAAAAGCGTTCCGGAATCGAGTCAGTGACTCCCCCTTCAAACCACGCTAAAGATCCAGCGCTTCCTCCGGCTAAAATGACTCCCTGATCGTAGGCGCGCTTGATCAAAACATCCAGACCCCACTCTTTCCACAGAACCAACATATTTCGAGTATTACCCCCCGAAACATAGATCAGATCCTGATTGAGGACGATGGACTCGAGGTCTTCTTTTTCACCGCGAAAAAGGCTGAGAAGGGTCAGTTCACAGTCCAGCTTTCCAAACAGACTCAAAAAAGCATCAATCGTCGATTGAGCGTCTCCCGATGCAGTTGGAATCAAACACACGCGCGGAAGCAATTTTCCGGTGTGAGAGAGCAAGAAACGATAGAGATCGGTGTTCTCTGGGTCTTTATTAAATCCATTGTCTCCGATCGCAAAAATATGTCGTACTGGCTTATCCATTCTAGAAAATCTCTTTAAAGAATTCCCGCATCATTGACCAAGAACGAAGATCTGCTTTTTCATTATAAGCAGCCCCTTTAGAGTTAT
>CAIOKW010000252.1 GCA_903858975.1 Oligoflexia bacterium
GCGATCTACTATTTCTTAGGTTACACACTCAATCGGATCACTTTTTTTGCCCTCATTTTTTCCATCGGAATATTAGTCGACGATGCCATTGTGGTTGTCGAGAATATTGAGAGGCATTTAAAAGAAAATCCAAGTTTCGGAATTCTAAAAGCAACGATCAATGCAGTTGCTGAAGTGGGTAATCCCACGATTCTCGCCACTTTTACGGTAATTGCAGCGATTCTTCCCATGGCTTTTGTTCGTGGAATGATGGGGCCTTATATGAAGCCCATTCCGGTCGGAGCGAGTTTGGCGATGATCCTATCGCTCTTAGTCGCATTTATTGTGACTCCGTGGGCTTCGGTGAGAGTGTTAAAACACTCGAACCATGAAAAGGGAACCATCGAAGAGAGTAAACTTGATCGAATGTATAGAAGTTTAATGGAACGCTTTTTGAGCAAGAAGGCGGCTTCGTTTAAATTTGTGGTTCTGACTTTAGTCCTGTTTGTCGCTTCCCTTTCTTTACTTTATTTTAAATCAGTAAAAGTAAAGATGCTTCCCTTTGACAACAAAAATGAGTTTCAAGTGCTGATTGATTTCCCGAGCACAACGCCCTTGGCTCAGACATTAAAGGATTCCTCTGATCTTTCAGCTTTGATTCTGACTAATCCAGAAGTAAAAAAAGTTCAGGTTTATGTCGGTGAGGCTGCGCCCTTTTCATTTTCAGGCATGGTGAAACACACTTTTTTAAGAGGGCAAGATTATGAAGCGGACTTGCAGGTCGTTCTTTCAGAGAAGAATGACCGAAAACTGTCGAGTCACCAGATCATAGAGAGTTTAAGGAAGCGTATTCATGATTTCGGAGAAACGCATCATGCGATCACGCGGGTCCTTGAGATTCCCCCAGGACCTCCTGTTTTGGCAACGATGGTAGCAGAGATCTATGGCCCGAGCCGTAAGGTTCAAGACGATGTCGCTCGAGAGGTGGAGCAAGTGTTTCGGTCTGAAAAAAGTGTGGTGGATCTCGATTCCACTTTGAGGCTAAATCGTCCCCGAATGCTGTACTCATTTGACTATCAAAGAGGGGGTGATTTGGGTGCTTCGAGTACGCAATTGGCCAATCTGGGTCGGGGTATCTTTTCAGAAGTGAAAATTGGAAATCTGAATGAGTTTCAACATCCCGAGGATATCGGTATCCACGTAGCACTAAAGGGGGATGTGCGGTCGGGTCCGCATCCTTTGCTTGGCGAGATGCTTCCGTCAATGGATTCAGGCACCTTTACGGCGGCATTGATTACGAAACCGGGGGAGGAGCGGGCCACGCCTGTTCTTTATCGTAAAAATTTAAAGCCCGTGTCCTATGTCATGAGTGAGTTATCGGGCGGCGAAGAAGCGCCGGTGTATGGAATTCTTAAGCTTGAGCCAAAATTGAAGGTGCCGACTCAGACCGCCGAGGTGCCCTGGGATACGCTTGAACCCGTATTAAAATGGGATGGCGAATGGTTTATTACCTATGAAGTTTTCCGTGATTTAGGCGGGGCTTTCGCTGTAGTGATTCTATTGATTTATATTTTAGTTTTAGGCTGGTTTAGAAGCTACGCCTTACCGCTGATTATTATGGCTCCGATTCCGGTGAGTTTGATCGGGATCTTGCCAGGCCACGCCTTGATGGGTGCTTTTTTTACTGCAACCTCCATGATTGGGTTCATTGCCGGTGCTGGAATTATAGTTCGTAATTCGATTATTCTGGTTGATTTTATTGAACATCAACTCAGAAATGGCATTGCCTTGAAGGAGGCTGTGATCAGCGCTGGGGTGCTTCGTTTTCGTCCGATGCTTTTGACTGCTGCGGCAGTCATGGTTGGAAGTGCGATCATGTTGGCAGACCCTATCTTCCAGGGTTTGGCAGTGAGTTTAATGTTTGGTGAAGTGGCGGCCACTTTAATTAGCCGATTCTTGGTTCCGATTTTCTACTTTTGGTTAGTGGGGAAGAGTCGGGAGCGAGTTTTTTTTAATGAGAGAAATGAAGGAGTCATTTGATATGAGTATTGAAAATAAAATTAGGGCATTTGCAGGAATTGTAATTTTGGCGAGCTTATTGTTAGCTCATTTTTATTCGAATGATTGGCTCTATGTCACTGGATTTGTCGGTTTGAATCTTTTGCAGTCTGCTTTCACCGGCTTTTGTCCACTGGAGATGTTACTGAAGAAGATGAATCATTCGGAGGCAGTATGAATTCGATTAATTTTAAAAAGGAATTGCTCTGTGATTTTGAGAGCGCTATTTCGCGTACCACCGAGGCTTTAAAGAAAGAGGGTTTTGGTGTTCTCACTCGGATAGATTTTCACTCGAAAATGAAAGAGAAGCTGAATCAGGATATGCCCCCCCTGGTGATCTTAGGAGCCTGCAATCCATCGCTCGCGTTTCAGGCTTATTCTCGAAGCCCTGATGTCACCAGTTTACTCCCGTGCAATACGGTAGTGCGTCAGCTATCAGCAGGACGCATTTCAGTTGAGGTTGCAAAACCGAGCGCAATGATGGAAATTCTCGGTGACCCTGAGCTGACCCAGATGGCGTGCGAAGCAGATCTGATGCTTAAAAGAGCAATTGAAAACTTGTAAGGAGGCGATTCATGTCCCAAAAACCAGTGACTTGGAATGAGCGTTATCAAATCGAAGATTTTTATTATGGAACAGAGGCGAATGATTTTTTAAAATCACAGGTCTCTTCTTTGAAGCCAGGCGGACGCATACTTTGTCTTGCCGAAGGCGAGGGAAGAAACGCGGTTTACCTTGCAAAACTGGGTTTCCAGGTTTTTGCAGTCGATGGTTCCAGCGTGGGACTCGAAAAAGCAAAAAGCTTTGCTCGGTCTCAGGGGGTAGAAATTGAAACTGAAGTCTGCGATTTATCCGATTTTGAAATTGA
>CAIOKW010000253.1 GCA_903858975.1 Oligoflexia bacterium
ACCTCGGTAATTATGAACGGGCAAAAAAAGAGTTCAATTGGGATTCTCATTGGAAAGAATTGCTCGGAGAATCGCTCTCTGACTTCGTGAATCTTGCTGAACTCTCTGTGGATCGACCGGTTCGAATGGGTCTCAAAGATCATCTCGCTCTGAGACATCTGAACAAACAAGGCGAAGTCCGCGATTATGGTTATGGTGAGCTCAAGGAAGTTTCTGAAGCGGTCGCCGCTGGTCTTCAGAGCCTTGGGCTGTATCAGAAAGATACGGTCTTTTGTTTATTAGGGCGGGTCCCTGAACTTTATTTCACCGCTCTTGGGGCTTTGAAAGCGGGGATGGTCTTTTCACCCTTATTTTCCTCCTTTGGCCCGATTCCTATCCGAACGAGACTTAATATTGGTTCTGCAAGAGCCTTGGTCACAACGCGTGCCCTCTATCAGAAAGGAGTTGAGTCCATTCGGCATGAGGTGCCTTCCCTTCAGACTGTGATTTTAGTGGATGCGACTCCGGAACAAGCCAAAGCCATCCATTGCATATCGTGGTCTGAAGTAATTTCACAAAAAAAGAATTCATTTTCACCTGTGAAGACGAAGCTGAGCGACCCAGCACTCCTTCATTTTACGAGCGGTACTACGGGTCGGCCCAAGGGCGTTTCCCATGTTCATGGGGCAGCGGTCATGCACTACGTGAGTGGAAAGTACGCTCTTGATTTTCATCGGGATGATGTGTTTTGGTGCACGGCGGATCCGGGTTGGGTAACCGGGACCTCTTATGGGATTTTCTCACCCTGGCTCAACGGTGTAACGAGCGTGATTGATGATTGTGAGTTTGATCCAAAACATTGGTATCAAACCTTGCAAAATCAGCAGATCACTGTTTGGTATACCTCACCCACCGCGATTCGGATGTTGATGAAGGCTGGAAGTGAGTTGATGAAAGAGTATGATCTTTCGTCACTGAGACTTGTCGGAAGTGTGGGGGAGCCCCTGAACCCAGAGGCGGTACTTTGGGGGCAAGAAAACTTAGGGGTGCCCGTTTTAGATAATTGGTGGCAAACCGAAACCGGTGGGATCATGATCTCTAATTTTAGAGGTCAGAAAGTAAAACCTGGATCCATGGGGCTTCCCTTACCTGGAATCGAGGTGATCCTCGTTGAGCAACGAAGAAATGGTGAGGTTCACGAACTGAAGAAGCCCAATCAATTAGGAGAAATTGCAATCCGAGCAGGCTGGCCCTCGATGTTTCAAGCTTATCTGGGGGAGGAGGGACGTTATCAGCGAAGCTTTAGCCATGGATTCTACCTCACGGGAGATTTAGCCAAAAAAGATGAAGAGGGTTATTTTTGGTTTGTTGGTCGTCTCGATGATGTCATTAAATCCTCAGGCCATCTGATTGGCCCTTTTGAGGTGGAGAGCGTGTTGATGGAGCATCCTGCTGTGGCCGAAGCTGCGGTGATTGGGGTTCCGGATCCAATCGCCATGGAAACCGTAAAGGCGTTTGTTTGCTTAAAAGCAGGAGTGAAAGAAAGTGAAGCCTTACAGTTTGAATTGATGGCGCATGCTCGAAAGCGCCTGGGTGCAGTCATCGCACCAAAATCCATTTCGTTCCTCAGTGAAATCCCACATACCCGAAGTGGTAAGACGATGAGGCGCCTACTCAGAGCGCGAGAACTCGGACTTCCCGAAGGAGACTTGTCAACTCTGGAGGGGCCCTCATGAATACGGATGTGCAGGGACTCAAGTTTTATCGGGAAATGTTAAAAATCAGACGTTTTGAAGAGCGCTCGGCAGAGCTTTATGGCGAAATGAAAATTCGGGGTTTTCTGCATCTTTCTGTAGGCCAAGAGGCAATCGCAGTAGGGGTGATGCCCGCTCTTCATCAAGAAGACTCCGTGGTCAGCGCTTATCGAGAACATGGCCATGCGATTGCTCGGGGAGTTCCGCTTGAAAGTATCATGGCCGAGATGTTTGGAAAAGCAGGAGGGTGTTCACACGGGCATGGGGGATCCATGCATCTGTTTCACAAACCGAGTCGTTTTTACGGAGGGAGCGCCATTGTGGGTGGGGGACTGCCCATTGCCACGGGACTCGCGCTTGCAGAAAAAATGAAATGGAAAGAAACGGTGAGTGCCTGCTTTTTTGGAGAGGGGGCGATGGCTGAGGGTGTATTTCATGAGTCCATGAATCTTGCGGCTCTTTGGAAGTTACCCGTGCTTTTTTTGTGTGAAAACAATGGATACGCGATGGGCACCTCCATTGATCGGGAGTTGTCTCGAACGGATCTCGTTCAAAAAGCGAAGTCATATGGAGTAGCCGCAATTCAGGTCGATGGTATGGATGTCTTATCGGTCGCGAAAGAAGCAAAGCAGGCGGCCGACTATGTACGAAGCGGAGAGGGGCCTTTCTTCATGGAGTTTAAGACCTATCGATTTCGAGCCCATTCTATGTACGATCCCGAATTGTATCGCAGCAAAACCGAGGTCGATGTCTGGAAGAAAAGGGACCCCCTTCTGCACTTGGAGCAAAAACTGAAAGAGAGCGGAGTCTTTACGGATGACAATCGGATTCAAATGGAAAGAGACGTTGACTCTGAAATCGAAGCGGCCGTTCAATTTGCGGAAGCCTCTTCGCTTGAGCCAGTAGAAGACCTCATGAAAAACGTGATGAGGGAAAGGGGGCGAAGTGAGTACTGAAAAGATACGAATGACTTATCGCGAAGGTTTGAGGCAGGGACTCCGCGATGCCCTCCGAAAAGATGCCAATGTTTTTTTGATGGGAGAAGATGTGGGTCGTTACGGAGGGAGCTATGCCGTGAGTCGCGAGTTCCTGGCTGAGTTTGGACCTGACCGCGTCAGGGATACTCCTCTTTCGGAATCGGCATTTGTCGGTGCAGGAATTGGAGCGGCCCTTGGGGGCGCGCGTCCGATCGTTGAGATCATGACGGTCAATTTTAGCCTGCTCGCTCTGGATCAGATCATCAATAATGCAGCCTCACTCCTTCACATGTCTGGCGGTCAATTCAATGTACCCTTAGTGATTCGAATCGGAACAGGCGCCGGAAGGCAGTTGGCAGCCCAGCATTCGCATAGTTTTGAGGGTTGGTATGCGCATATTCCTGGGATACGGATTCTGGCTCCGGCCACGGTTGAGGACGCAAGAGGAATGATCGCGGCAGCCCTTCTGGAGCCCAATCCAGTTTTGATCTTTGAGCATGTGATGCTCCTTTCGATGGAAGCAGAAGTAGAAGAGCGCCCACCCCATGTAGACATTGATTTTGCGAAGGTGAGAAGAGAGGGAGAGGACTTGAGCTTGATCACCTATGGCGGAAGTCTACCGAAGGCGCTGGAAGCGGCAGAGATTTTAGAGAAATCAGGAGTGAGTGCTGAAGTGCTTGATCTCAGAACCCTTCGGCCCTTGGACGATGCCAGTATCCAGAAAACGATTCAGAAAACAGGTCGAGGGGTGATCATCGATGAAGGGTGGCGCTCGGGAAGTTTATCCAGTGAGATATCGGCTCGGATTTCTGAGCAAGCCTTTTCAGTGTTAAAAGCACCTATCGTGCGGATCTGCACCAAAGAGGTTCCTATTCCCTATCCTCGTCATTTGGAAGAAGCGGCACTTCCGAGTGTGAAAGAAATCGTGGATGCCGGACTTAACTTAATGGGGAAAAATGTACGAATTTAAGATGCCCTCGTTGGGTGCTGAGATGGAGTCCGGCCGCTTGGTCGAATGGAAAATCAAAGTGGGAGATCACGTTAAACGGGGAGACATCATTGCAGTCGTCGATACTGACAAGGCCGCTATTGAAATTGAGATCTGGAAAAGCGGAATAGTGAAAGAACTGATCCTGAAGCCCAATGAAAAAGTTCCCGTCGGAACCCCAATGGCCCGCATTGATTTAGAGGACGAAGTCCCTGTTGTTCCCCAGGTTACCGTTAAGCCTCAAAAAACTCTTGCCATTCAAAAAGCAATTGCGCTCGTGATGGAGTCATCGAAGCGACAAATCCCACACTATTACATTGCAAGAAGAGTGAAAGCCTTGGACCTTCAGCAGTGGCTCAAGTCTGAAAATGCCTCTCACGGGATTGGGGAGCAAATCTTATTGATCGCGCCCATTCTAAAAGCCATAGCGCTTGCCTGCCGACAATTTCCCGAGATGAATGGGCGGTTTCAAAATCAAGAGTTCATTCCATCCCATGAGGTCAATTTAAATGTGGTGATTTCATTGAGAGAGGGCGGACTCATTGCTCCTGCAATTGTAAATACCGACCAGTTGAGCGTTCAAGAAATCATGAAGGCACTGATGAGCCTAGTGGAACGTGCACGGAGTGGCTCCGTTCGCAGTTCAGAATTATCAGAGGGAAGCATCACGGTTACCAATTTGATCGAGTCAGAGGCCGAGCTTGTTTTCGGAGTGATCTACCCGCCCCAAGTTGCTATTTTAGGGGTCACTCGAGTAAATGAAGAGACTCTAAACCTGAGTCTATCGGGCGATCACCGGGTCTCCGATGGGCATCAGGCATCGCTTTTTCTAAAGCAGATTAATCAGCTTCTTGAGAAGCCTGAGAGACTATGAGTGATTCATCCATTCCGCTGAAAGTTCAGGAAGCGTTAACTAAGTCCTTCCATGAAATTGCGCCTGAGATCGATTTTAATCAGCTAAAACCCGACATCCCGCTACGAGACCAAGTGGATTTAGATTCAATGGACTATTTAAACCTCTTGATTAAACTTCATCAACGTTTGGGTGTCCTTATTTCCGTGAATGATTATGCAAAAGTTTCGACTCTAAAAGATTTGAGTTTGTTATTGGAAAACGAATTTCAAAGCAAGTGTTCGGTTCGTCATGAATGAGAGTGATGATTGCTTCATGTTCATCTAAAATTCCCTTGGTGATCGACAAACCAAGTCCAGTGCCCTCACCAATACATTTTGTGGTAAAAAAGGGATCAAAGATTTTTTCAGCGATCGATGAGGAGATTCCTGATCCTGAATCGACTACACGCAAAATGACAAAGTCATCCGATTTTCGAGAGTAGATTCTCACCCAAGGCTACTCTTGGTTTTTATTTGCATCAATGGCGTTGTTAATCAGGTTAACGATGACTTGTTCCATTTCGATCTCATCGCATTTGATGTCGAGAGCCTGATCGCATTCACAGGTTACTCGAACATTGTGTTTTTTAGCCTTTGATTCAGTTAGAAGAATAGACTCTTCGACAATTTTACAAAGAGAGTGAATTTGAAGGTTCGAGCGATTGCCAGTTCTAGAAAATTTACGAAGGCCCGCAACGATTCGTGAGATTCGATGGCAGCTTTTCTTAATAAAATTGAGCTTATCTTTAAATTTCTCAGGATGGCCGATGAAGCTGGGGAGCAGCCCGAGGGACCCCTCAATAATTGCAAGTGGGTTATTGATTTCATGAGCAATTCCTGCCGACATTTCCCCAAGGGAGGCGAGTTTTGCGGAATGAATCAGTTTGACCCTTTGATATTCAATTTCTCGCTGCATTCGTTTCTCTTCTGTCAGGTCCAAATGCGTGCCCATAAATCGAAGGGGCTTCCCCTCGAGGTCGAAATTGATAATTTTGCCTTTCGCGAAAATATCAATCCAATTGCCATCTTGATGGCGCATTTGAAAGTTGATTTCAAACTTTGGTATGGATCCGGCGAGATAGTCATTCGCGGTTTGGATCACTCGTGGCAGGTCATCAGGGTGAACATTTTTACTGAATACCTCAAACGATTGCGGATGGTCTTTGGGAGCAAGGCCTATCATCTCACTCCATCGATCATTGAATTTGACGAGATTGGATTCTAAATCCCAGTCCCAGGTTCCGAGGTCTGAAGCATGGAGAATGAGATTGAGGTGCTCATTGAGTTCGAGGAGTCGTCTTTGATTTGAGGTAGAAAGTTCTGCTTGAAGGCGCTCCATCTCTAAGATACTCACATCAAGAACATTTTCCGAACTGATTCTGGCTTCATTGTATTCGCTATAGGTTTTTTCAATTTTTTGTAGGAACTGAGCCCAGGTAGTGAGGTCCTTTGGCAGAGTTTCTTCACTGAGGCCGAGCTTTTGAAGTTGACGTTTGAGTGTAGTTTTTGTTTGCGGCTGCTTCATTTTTACCCTATTCCTCTTCTTGAATTAGGGTGACCGTAATGGTTTGGTTGTGGAGATCGCATTTACCTGATTTCCCGGGTGCGATTTCTCCGTAAGAATAAAATCCGGTTTGAACTGTGGATTTAGGTAAGTTTTCAGCGACGGTTTCAATTTCTGCTTCCGTATTTTCGCCTAAGACTAATCTCCGTCCAACGCAGCTCACAATCAGACTGAGGGTAGGTAGGTGTGGACGTAGTGTGGATGCGAGTTTCACCGATACATCCCGTGCGGCTCCGATCAAGCTTTCATGGCTCGCTCGCATCAGTTGCACTGTGGTGCCCTTTGGAACATCACCGGCAAAGGTCATGGATTGGTCGTCTTCGTTTATGGATAAAATGGTTCTCACGATATCTCTATTTTTATGTTCAGGTCCTAATGAAAGGTGCAGTGGGAAAAGGAGTGCTGATGCGGGAAGTTTTTCAGATTGCTGACCAAGAAATTCCTTGTAAAGAGAGAGCGCAGGTTTGTGGTCGAGTTCATAGAGAATATTGGAATTGGATTCCGTGATCACTCGAGTGGGTCCAAATGGCCTCCATCCGCCTTGGGCGGAAGACGAAATGAAGATGGAATCCCCATAGAATCCGACAGCAGAAACGGCTCCGAAGTGGGGTTTGCCCTGAATGAGAACGGAGGTCTTTTCAAATCGGGTCCCGTCTCCGGCGAGTCCGCCTGAAATTAAGCGTTCTTCTCCAATCGTTTTTCGAATGCCCTGAATAAAGCCCGTTCCATTCACTTGTAAGCCATCAGAGAGCACATAGAGGGCTTTTAAGTTATCGAGCGGAAACTGTGTGGCGAGTTCTTCTCCAATTTGCTCCGAGGTTTTTCCTTTAAGATCCGTAACTGCCGCTTGATGAATTTGGCTTCGGTTCAATTGGACAATGGTGAGAGTGGCCTCTTCATCGACGAGTTCAAGTTGATTAATTTCTCCAGCGCCAGAGCAGCCCATGATGAGGGACTGAGGGAGCGCTTCCCGGAGTTCATTCCAGAGAGGGCTTTCGGCAAGGCTTGGGCTGAAGTAGGCAATGACGAGAGTATTTTTACTGTCTAAGTGGCTTGGAAGTTTTTCGGACCACTGTGTACGCCGATAACTCAATTGAGTTAGATTCATAATGGGATCCCCTATTATTGGGAGTTTACCAAACAATAGTTGTTTAATAAACAAGTCTCGCCTCAATTGAGTTTCGCTTGGCACTCAGAAGTTTAACTCAAGCAAAACTTCATGGAACCGCTCTTGGGGGTCATTCGTTCCGAAGAAACTGGAAAACTTTAATTTTGCGCTTTTTCTCCAAGCGGTGCTCAGGAATAATGGAACTTTCTTCGACTTCAAATTCAAACTCAACTCGGTGAAACCCAAGATCCTCAAGGGCGATCAAGGCATATTCAAGATAGCTTCGACCGGGATCAGAAAGATAAATGGAACCCTTTGGTGCAATAAGGCGAGCGAGTGCTTTTGCGAGGTCCTCAGGATGGCGCTTTTCATAAAGAACGTCGCTTGCGAGCACGAAATCATAAGAGCCAAATTCAATTTTAGGGCTGGGTTTTGAATCGGTCCAATCCCACTCGACGTAATCGATTTTTACCTGATTGAGTTCAGAGTTTTTCTTGAGCCAGTACTCTACATCCGGATGAAAGTCTGAGGCCTGCATCGAGGCGCCCATTTTAGAGGCGAGGATGGCATTTAAGCCGAGTCCACAGCCCACTTCCATTCCACGCTTTTTTGAGAACAGATTTTTGCGCTCGCTCATGAAAAGTCCGAGTGCACGAGCCGAAGGCCATACGGTGGCGAAGTAGGGGCAAAGGTCAAGGAGCCGTCCCTCTTCTGCAGGAGTTTTAGGCTCAAATTTTTTACAAATCTCATCAAGAGCTCTATCCATATCCCTGATCGACCAAAGGTGGAGTGGGAAACTCCCGATTTTTTCAATCGTAATGAGCATGTCATAATCAATGAGGGGAACTGGAAGTTTATTCACTCTTTCATTGTAATGGAGGAGGCGGCTCGTTACAAATAAACTATGGGCTCCTTTTTAGTCATTCTTTCGAGTTTTGGTTTTGCGACGCTTGGAATCTTTGGAAAACTCGCCTATGAATCCGGTTTGGGTCGAAATGAAGCCCTGTTTTGGCGCTTTGGCTTGTCACTCCCCATTTTATCTCTACTTCTCTTGGTGATGAGGGCTTATCCTCGAAACTCGAAACCCTTCTTACGTGCAATTGGACTCGGGATGGTGGGAATTGGAGTGGAGTCTTCCGTATTTTTTCTCACGCTTCAGCACCTCGGGGCTGCTCTCACGGGGATCTTCTTATACCTTTACCCGGCATTTGTAGCCGTGATTTCGCATTTTTTTCTGAATGAGAAGTTAACACTTAAGCAGTGGGCGTGTGTTGGACTTGCCTTGATCGGGAGTGTCCTTACGGTAGGAGTCATTGGTGGATCAGCCGAGGGGATGGTCTCCCCATTGAAGGATCCCGTGGGACTGATCGCGGGAATCGTTACGGGTGCTTGGTATGCACTTTATATTTTGGCCGGTAATCGGCTTACCCAAAATGAGAATCCACTCACGATGAGTGCGGGAGTAGCGCTCGGGAGCTTCATCACTTTTTCGGGGCTGACCCTTCTGGGAGTCGCTCAAGGAACAAATTTTCATGGCGTTCAGAGTCATCCCTCCATGATCGCAGTGGGAGGACTGGCTGTTTTTGCGACCGTGGTTCCCTTTACGACCCTCTACGTGGGAATGAAGAAGGTCGGCGCTCTCAAGGCCTCTTTGCTCTCCACTTTGGAGTTGGTTTTCACCATTATCCTTGCCGCGACGTTCCTTGGCGAGAAATTGACGCCTTATCAGTGCTTGGGAGCTCTCTTAATCCTACTTTCTGTTTTACTCACGTCCCTCCTTCGTTGAGAATAGAAGGATATGATCATAGATCCACGCACAGGGTCGAATCCTGCAGTTCGCTTTGAACACCATCCCGCAGTGAGAGGGGAAATCTATAACCTCGATGATCGCTCCTATCGTGAGTCCATCATTGAGGAAGTTGTGCGTCGAACGATGGGGGATGTTTCAAAATTTGATCCCCGCATGCTTCTGGAAGAAACCCTTTATAATGAGCGAATGCGCTCGAGAAAAGTGCGCTCGAATTGGATTACTTCTCCGTACTTGGCAAGTCGAAATTCAAACGATCGACATTTTTTAAAAAGTATCCAATCGGGAATGAAAAATACCATAGGGCTCGAGGAGAACCGTGAACTCCTTCGCAGTTTCTCAGAACACTTTGCTTCTGAGATTTGCGGTAATTTTGAGCCTAAAATGTATGACCTGGCCATTCGCATGGTGCCTTGGATGTTCTCCTGGCTCCTGAATGCCGCAAGCGTGAAGCGTTTCATGCCCTTTGGAATGAGCGAAAGCCTTCAAACCCGATTGCGGGTAGTCGGGGAGGTAGAGCATCTCCAGAAGCTTTCTCAAAAGGGAACCATTCTTTTGGTACCCACCCATTTAAGCAATATTGATTCTCTGTTGGTGGGATACGTGATTCACCTGATGTCGCTTCCTCCTTTTGCTTATGGAGCGGGACTGAACCTCTTTAGTAATCCAGCGCTCAGTTTTTCGATGTCTCGCTTAGGGGCCTATACGGTCGATCGTCAAAAGGTGAGTGGCCTCTACAAAAACGCCTTAAAGAACTACTCGACCAGTATCTTGAAGCGCGGAATTCACAGTATCTTTTTTCCGGCTGGGGGACGAGTCCGCTCGGGTGCCATCGAAAGTCATTTGAAGTTAGGACTCTTAGGAACGGCCCTTCAAGCCCAGTTGGAGCGCTATCAAGAGAATGCACCCAATCCTAATATTTATATTGTCCCGATGGTGATGAACTATCCCTTCGTGTTTGAGGCATCCTCCTTAATCGAGGACTACTTAGAAGCCGCGGGTAAGCATCGATTTATGCCAAACGATGGCGGTGAAACTGTACCCCTCATTAATTCCCTGAAGTTTTTCTGGAAGATTTTCTCAACACGATCCGAAATGTGGGTCAGAGTTGGAAAGCCGCTGGATGTCTTTGGAAACTTCGTCGATGAGAATGGTTTCTCGATGGGGCCTAACGGGACCAGCATTGATCCGAAACGATTCCTCATGACCGAAGGAGAAATCAAAGCGGTGCCTCAGCGGGATCGCGAATACACGGGATTACTCGGTAAGAAAATATCTGAGCGCTATCATGCTGAGAATGTGGTTCTCAGTTCTCATCTGGTTGCATATTCGCTCTTTTCAGCGCTGCAAAAACAATACCCCGCGCTCGATCTCTTCCGCTTTCTCAGACTTTCCCGCGCCCAGCGCGCAATCACGATGGAGCGTTTTTACCAAGAAGCAGAGATTTGTTTTGCAATGGTGAAAAAGGCATCCGATCAAGGACGTCTTCACCTTTCGACTACCCTCCATTGTGGAGACGTGAAAATTTGGGTGGAAGACGGTATCCGTCAACTCGGTCTATTTCATGATGCCAAGGTGGCAAAAGTGGAAGATGGGACCATCACCACAGAAGACATGAATTTACTTTATTATTATCGAAACAGGCTTACCG
>CAIOKW010000254.1 GCA_903858975.1 Oligoflexia bacterium
ATAAGACTCTTGGAGAAAATAAACGTCGCCAATGCGAAGCTGAGCAAGGGCCCCGTAATTGGAATATGAAAACTTATTCTTCACAATTCTAAGCTTATCCAAAGCGAGGAGGTATCGGTCATTCTTGATGTCTTGATCTGCGTCCTCGTACATTTCTTTTGGATCGGATTCATTAATGGTCTTACTCGCGCAGCCTGCGAAAAGATGCAAACAAGCGAAGGCAGCCAGCAGAGACAGAGCTGAAGAATTTAAATGGTGTTTCATGAGGATCTCCTATAGCGGCAATAGGCTTGAGAGCGGGAGCCATGCGGTTTGATTGTTTTTATATCGCACTTTTTGCCAAAGTTCATTTTCATTCACATTAGCCGGTGAGCCAATTACGCGAACTTTAATTCCAGCCTCAATAGAGCTAATTTCTGGATAATTCATTCCAGGGCCGCTGCGGAGGAGTTCTTTTGAAATCAATACAGCGGGGGGGTTAGAACTCCCCGTTCGGTAGATTCCATAGAAAGCAAACATCAAGACAAGGGCGAGCACGCCGAACCATCCGGAGGGTTTAAGAAAGGTTTTGGTGATATTTCGAGTTTTCAAATAAGCACGAATCCAAAGGAGAGACACAATCAATGTGATCAGGCCAATCACGCCTAAAATCTCATCCCCTTGGATGCGATCAGAAAATTGTTCCAGCTGATTAGATGCGCTATCGATGACCGACTCGCTCCCTGATTTGATTAAGTGCTGATGCAGGGATTCTCGGGCAAACTTGAGGCTACTTAAGATCTCAGGATCATGGGGCTTCTCGCGGTTCGCTTTTTCAAGGTAGGCCGCGGCGAGGCCGGGCTGGTCCATCTTCCCATAAAGCACTCCGAGATTATAAAAATACGTTGCGTCGTAGGTAGGGTTTTGTTTTAACGCATCCACCGCGTCCTTGAACTTCCCGGCGGTTACGAGTTGGTTTACGTCACTCATTGAGCTTAAATGTAACGATGCTTCCTCTTTCATTGCAACAAAAATAAGTATTTGATATTCAAAAACAAGATGTTGAGTTTCCAAAAATTTAAAGAGCATGCAAAGAGAATTTTGAGTATTTCGTCACACGCTGAATCAGGCAATGAGGAGGTCGCGCGCTACCTCCAATCGATGATGCATGATTATGGTTTTAAGACCCAGCTCCAGCCCGTCAATCACTCGGTTGACCGGCTCTCAAAGCGGCAGTGCAATTTAATAGGATTTACTTCTGATAACCTGGTCGATCGGAGCTCTCGCCGAGGAGTTCTTTTTATCAACCCATTGGATGTGACCACTGGAAATCTACCGCACCTTTGGACGGTCACTCAAGGAAACCCACAGGCCCCAGTCCTGACGGAAGAGGGAATTGTGGGCGCCGGAGCCGTTCAGGGGAAACTTGATTTTCTCTGCCGCGTCTTTGCGGCGGTAGACCTAGTAGACAAACGACACAAGAGCCCACTTTATTTAGTCGGAACTTGCGCCTCTCATTTTGGGATGATGGGATCTCGTTTCTTGATCGAGTCTCTCGCGGTTAATCCAAAAGAAGTTTACTCGTTTGCACCGACAGGCCTGCGTACTGCAAAGCAAGCGCCAGGGCAGTTTTCTTTCACCGTAGATCTCGAGGCATCGCTAAAAGAGAGAGACTCGCGAGGCTACAATCGAGCGATCGACATAACGGCTTTTGGACTGAGTGTAGATTTCTCAAATCCAGAAAATGCGATCAATGCCTTTGATCTTCTCATGGATCTCCTTCTTGAGGCAGCAGAACAAGGCTTTGACTTTCAATGGTCGGCACTTGAAACCAAAGGGGCATCGGGAACTAATCCTGATATAGCGCGCGCACAAATTTCTTTAACCGCATTTCAATTTGAAGATTTCAAACAGTTTCTCAGAAACAAAATTGGACATGAAGATCAGGCCCGTTTTTTCAGGGTTGAGTTTATGGGAATCTCAGAGGGTGGCACACGCTTTATTCCAGGTGAAATGATTGAAGTCATTCTAGAGCTTGATTACGAGTGGAAAAATTTTATTAAAGGATTAAATCGTGATCAAAATCCCAATTTTAATCCGACCATCAGTATCGGTTCGCTTACCCGAGTTTATGCGAAAACTAGCGGAAAGTTAGCGGCAACTTTTGAGCTCAGATTCTTGCCGAACCATGCCTCAAGTGAAATCGAAGAGCTTTGGAAAGCGATTCTAAAACGGGTTTCTGAAAAATATACCAACTTCCACTTTAACCTCTTGAGAGACTATTTAGTGCAAGGAGTACAGGTAGAAGAGGCGCGATCTGCTATGAACTCTAACTATCTGAGCGATGCGGGTTGGTTTCATAAGAGCAAATTCCCGGTAACTATTCTAGGGGCGGGGTCGGCCCAGAATTTAGCGAAAGCTCCTAATGAAGGAATTGCGTGGGCTGAGCTTGAGCGGGCGATTGAGGTTTATAGAGAATTAATGACTACTGCGAGTCGTGGGTAACCCCCAAAGGTCCAAGAGATCATGAAAACTAGCCTGACAAATAACCTCTCCAGTTCGAGCGAAAAAATGAGTGGCGAGTGGCGAGTGTTGAATCCGGCTCAGTCGGATCAAGTGATCGGAACCTGTGGCTTCCGGTACTCGGATGTCGATGCGATCGTATCACTTTCGAGCGCATCAGTTCTCGCCTTGTCTCTGCTTTCAGCCAAACAACGATGGTCGCTTCTAAAGCAGGCGCGTGAAATCCTCATTCAGCACCAAGAAGAATTCATTCAGTTAGCAATGTTGGAATTGGGTCGAACCCGAGAAGATTTATCTCAGGAATGGTCTCAGATTGAGCGCTATCTTGGGGCATTTTTTCGGGATGAATCAATTCATCTCACGGGTGAGGCAAGGGGGGTGACTGCCATCATCGGCTCTTATGTTTGGCCCCTGTTCTACTCCCTGCAATTCGTTTTTTCTAATTTTCTAGTTGGAAATGCCGTGATCCTGAAGCCCTCTGAGAAATCAACTCTTACGGTTCACCGAGTGTTTGAGGTGTTGAGGGCTGAGTTGAAAGAGCTATCAGCAGTACAGGTGCTTGTAGGGGACCGTGAAATCGGTCGAAGGCTTGCCTGTCATGAGGGTGTCTCGACGGTGATATTTCAAGGCTCTTTTGAGGTTGGAATGAGGGTTCGTCAAGACACGATGTCGCAGCCAGCTAAAGAGGTTCTTCTGTTTCTGGGGGCTAAAAATCCAGCTGTCGTATTCGATGGTGCTGACTCCGCTTGTGTGAAGGAAATCTTAAGGGATGCCTTTCAGGGCACAGGCCAAGACTGCCAAAGCGTATCCATTGTGTTGGTGGAAAAGAGCCGGCTGGATTCCTTCCTGATCGAGCTTCATGAGGCGGCGAAGAGCTTTAAGATTGGAAGCCCTGAATCGGGTGCGTGGATGGGCCCGCTGATTGATGGAGCGATGCTAGATCGCTACCTAAAATTTATTGGAATTTCAGAACGAGAAGGTGCGGAGATTCTCATGAGGGGCAAGCTACTTCCTGCATTGGGGCGCGGCCATTTTGTAACCCCTACCCTTGCGGTATTTCGATCGCTAAGCCCTGAGCAAATGCGAAAGAGTGTGAGCCTACAAACCGAAATTCTATCCCCACACCTCAGTGTGATTTCATTTCAAGGAATTGATGAACTTAAGGCAATCATGGAGAAGATGAGTCACGGGTCTCTGTGCACGCTATGGGGTGAGGGAAATCAAATGCGTGAACTTGCTCGTGACATACCTTTTTCGAAGGTGGTTGTGAATGGGAGCTCACTTCAATTTGACCCTTGGGTCTCTACGCACTCTAGAAAAAGAAGTGGAAATCACGGCCTACTCGGAGTGGGGCTCTTGGCTCAACTCACTCGAAAAAGAGTAATTCAAGGCTAAAAAAAGCAAAAAAAAAACCCGCCGGAATCAACCGGCGGGTCTTAATACCAAAGATGTAATCTCTTAGTTGTCGTGCTTGGTAACGTTGTAAGCTTGTGGTCCTTTAGGGCCAGTTACGAGTTCGAATTGAACTTCTTGTCCTTCAGAGAGGGTTTTGAAACCGTCGCCTTGAATCGCGCTGTAATGTACGAAAATATCCCCATTCAACGATTCAGTTTGTACGAAACCGAAACCTTTTGCGTCGTTGAACCATTTTACTGTGCCTTTAACTTGAGTTGCCATGTAATCCCCTTTCACAACTGATGTATGCAACAAGATGTTGTATGTATTAATAGGATTAGCGGTATCTCAATGATACGTCAAATAAAAAAAGCAGAGTATTTTACTACTCTGCTTTCTTCATTTTGATTTTTTAATTCAGACTATCCTGGAAAACGGGGTTGGTAGCCGAAGGATCCGTTTGAACCATAGTTTCCGTTTAGTGGAATCGCTACAGCATTATTTGGATAGTTCCCATTTGCAGGCTTTTGAGTATTTCCGAAGTAACCGTAAGCGCTTTGTGAGCCGTAACCACTGTAAGGACCCGTGTTTCCGTATGAAGTGCTATTCGGTTGAGCTTGGGTCATGCGCTGAGCGCTCATAAAGCGTTGAGCAAGCATGTTGAGTTGGTTGAGGGAGTTCGAATAGGCCTGTTTTGCAGAATTGCAACGTTCGAATTGTCTCTCGTTGAACACGAAGCTGCAGGCTCTGCGAACTTCATTTGAAAGAGCATTCATTTCTAGTCCGCCAGCATTCAGGGCAGCGCGAACTTCACTGCTTGCAGGGTTAATAGAAGAGATGAACTCGAGTCGTGCAGATCCACCCATTTCGTAGGTCTTAGAGATGCGGGCCGCTTCAGCTCGACTGTCTTTATCCATGCCGGGAAGTTTAGAGATCTCTGAGTAAGTCTTTGCGATAAAGTCAGCGTGATTACTTTCAGAGGAGCAAACACCGCTTGATTTATAGAAAGTGCGGGCTGCTTGTTTTTGGTCACAATTAGTGCGGGACTGAAGGGCGAGGGATTGGTTTCGCTCTAAAAGTTGGTCCATATTTTTAGCGATTGCACCCATGATTCTGCCTTTTTCAGACGATTCCAAGTTTAAATGATCCGCAGCTTTCGCGTAGTCACTTAGATCTTTAAGAAGTCCTTCTAGGTCGTGCAGGCTTTTCGCTTCGTTGATGGCAATATTCGTTTCATTCAGGGCTGCGTCGATCAGGGACTTCATGAGAGGTTGTACCCATGGAAAATCCAGTGATGCCAGTTGTTCAAGTCGTCGCTTTACAGATTTGGCATCTCCATTACAGTTTTTGCAGGTCTTGTCTTCAAGCTGTTGCTTCAGTCTTCGGTAACTCAATGATTGTGCCGCATCTTTTAAAAGTACGATCTCATTCTTGTCATTCAAGATACCTGCTGTGGCAACTTCGTCCTTATCTAAAATTGACTTGCTCAATTCAGTGCGAAGAGAGAGATCCATTTTATCGGTAGAATCTTTATTCTTTGCTTGGCATTCAGCCAAATCTTTATAGCTTGTTCCGCCGCTAAAGAGCACGCGAAGGCCCACTTTTGAAGCATGAAGATCTAAGTCTGACTCCGCTTCCAATCCCGCATCGCTCGATGATGGAGCCTGCTTTTTAATATCTTTAATGCTGAGGAGTTCTCCACAGGGGCGTGCAATCAGGCCGGTCACTTGAATGTCGCCAGCGTTAAATGAAAGGCCCAATCCATTCTTTTCAAACTCGGAGAACCCAAGCTCTTGAGCACCCGACGATGGAGCAACGGGAGTGGGGTCATTACCTGCTGCGAATCCCAGGGTTGGTAATGCGGTCAGGGCTAAGGCTAAAAGACTCTTATTTAGTAAACGATTCATATCTATCCTCTTTTCTCTCTACCTAGGTATAAGCAAGAGCGGGGCCAGCGCTAAAGCCCTTATAAAGCAGTAAGCGGCCAAGATTTGATCAATGAAGAAGCGGGGTGTCTAGACTCTGGTCAATCAATGAAACTCGTTGACCACACTATTAAATGCCCGTAATCTGAGCCAGTTATGAAAGAAGATTACGCACTCAAAGGTCCTACAGTTCAGCTCAATGTTCAGCTTGAAAAAGAAGTTTCAGAAACCCTGAAGCAAATGGTTGAGTACACAAAGCTGGGTGAGTCTGAAATGATCAACACCGCAGTGAAGCGTTTCATCGCGGTCCATTCTGATTATTTACCTCGAAAAAAATAGTCATTAAAAGGGGTTGAGCCCTTCGGAATTCTTATTTCGATTTATTACATAAAATTTATATACAAACAAAAGAAAGCTTGTTAACCTTCCGTCGCGCCAAAAACGCGCGGAGGAATCATGCTTCGTTTTGAAAAGAAAAGTTTAGTAGCTGCACTGGTGGGTTCGATCTTGCCCTTATCTGTAATGGCGATGTCGGTAGATAGCGGGGTTCCTTCGGATCAAGCCAGAATTATTCAACAGGATCAGGAATACTTAAGGCAGCTCAATTTTCCGAATGATTCAATTAGTGCAGAGGCCCGATACTTAATGGGCATTCAGGGTCAATTGAGTAGCAAATCTTTGCAATCATGGTTAGATGAGCGCGTGAGCGTTGTGGTTTCAGAGGGGCTCGACCTCAGAAAGTCGATTCTGGTAGCGCCAGGTACGGTAACCTATCCAGAAGCTAAAATTTTTCCTGATCGTGAAGCCCGTGTGCCGGTACCGGCTGATTCAGGCCCAGCCCCCACACCAAAGCCTGGTAATTCTATACGCACAGAATCTCATCCGGTGATTGTCATGGCCAATATGGGAGCTGCGGTCTACATGATGGGTAAACAATCAGAGCAGCTATTGGGCCTCCGATTGAGTGACAACTCAACCATGGGAATCGTGTCACCGCATCATGGATTTATCCAAATTGGCGAAGGGCTTTTCATGGAGCGGATGCGAGTAAATCCAGAAAGCGCAGAAATGCCAGCAAACCGGATTGCAAGATTAGCGGTTTTCTTTCATGAGGCCAGGCACAGTGATGGACATGGAAAATCGCTTTCCTTTGGTCACGCTTATTGCCCGGCTGGACATGCTTACGCGGGATACCCGGCGTGTGACCGCAACTTAAACGGGCCTTATACGGTGGGCGCGAAAATGTTGAAGGCGATGGGGCATGCATGTACCGATTGCTCCGTAAAAGACAAGACGGCATTGTCGCTGATGCAGGCTGATTCCATGAGTCGAATCCTAAAGTTCCAAAAAGACGGAGTGACTCCCGTAAAAATGTGGAGCCCTAAGTTCGAACAAATCATTAGTTTCAAGCCAGATCATAAGCAATAGGATATCAGGCTTCATGAAGAAGATTATCGTTGGACTACTTGCTGTTGCGGCGGTCGCTACCTTTTATTTCGGATATAAAAAAGAACCGTCCATTATTCCGATTGCCCCGGAGCTGAAGATGGAGGCGGTTGCAACCAACCAAACCAAGGATGTTATGCCTACGCCAGTGATCTCCGAGTCACACGGTGAATCCAAAAAAGAAGAGAGTCCTAAACTCTCGCCAGAGCTGGGAGCTTTACTTGAAAGGGTCAGCAAAAATTTACCGGAGATTAAAAATCTTAACATCAAATCAGACGAAGATGCCCACCAAGCTCCGCCTGAATTGATGGAGGCAAGTAAGTTCATGGGAGAGCTTGCTGAATATTTAGAGCGGCGCCCAGAGGAGTTTCCATCAGCAAGTGTATTCTATGCAGATTGCGCTTCGAATAGGGCCCTTTTACCGGCGGTGAGGGCGGTTTGTTATCATTCACTTACGGAGAAAAAAGAAGCGTGGGCGCCCGGAGTGAAGGACAAGCTTGCCCAAGTCACTCCGGACATTATCGAAATTGCGAATGATCTTTAAGTCGCTGAATCAAGAATCTCGGCGATATCTTTTACCTGAATCTTGTCAGCCATGTCTTTCGTCTTCATGCCATCGCTGATCATGGTGATGCAGAATGGGCATGAGGTCGCAACAGTGCTGGCCTTGGTTTCAATGGCTTGTTCGGAACGTGTCACGTTGATGCGAGATCCATGATGCTCTTCCATCCACATCCTTCCTCCGCCTGCGCCACAGCACAACCCTTGATCATGATTTTGTCTCATCTCAACTAAATTCACTTTTGGAATTGAAGTGAGAACGGAGCGGGGCTGTTCGTAAACATTATTCCAGCGACCTAGGTAACAACTGTCGTGGAAGGTAATGGTCTCATTCATTTCTTTTTGTGGTTTTAGTTTACCTTCGGAAATGAGGTGAGCGATGAATTGAGAGTGGTGAAATACCTCGTACTCGCCACCCATGTCTTTATACTCATTCTTGAGAGTGTTAAAACAGTGAGGGCATGCTGTTACGATCTTTTTCACCGCGTAACGATTGAGTGTCTCTACGTTGGTCTTCGCAAGCGTTTGAAACAGGTATTCGTTACCAATTCTTCGTGCCGCATCTCCAGTACAGGTTTCTTCAGTACCTAGAATTGCAAATTTAATGCTCGCCTTGTTGAGAAGGCTTACAAAAGATTTCACAACAGATTTATTGCGATCATCATAGGCGCCAGCGCAGCCAACCCACAAGAGTACGTCTAGATCGCTTGCTGAACCGACTTCGGCCATGGTCTTAATGTTGAGTCCATCGGCCCAGTTTGCACGCTCAGACGGACTAAATGCCCAGGGGGTGCCGTTCGTTTCCATGTTCTTAAATACCGATTGAACCTCAGCCGGAAAGCGAGACTCCATCATGACCAGGTTCCTGCGAATGTCGTAGATCTTGTCGGTGTGCTCAATAAACACCGGACACGCGATTTCGCAAGCACGGCACGAAGTACAGGCCCAGATGACATCTTCTGTTACATGATCGTCGATAATATGGGTCACCTCTTCGGTTTTACCTGCTAAGATGGCCTCTTTGTTTTGATGAAGATTCTTTTTGATATCTACGATCAAATTCTTTGGAGAAAGTGGTTTTTCGGTATTCCATGCTGGACACAACGATTGGCAACGTCCGCATTCAGTACAAGAATAAAGGTCTAGTGCATCTTTCCAGCTCATCTGACTGACGTTCGCAACGCCGTATTGGGTTACGGTTTCGTCTTCAAAGTTAATCGGAGTCATTCCCTTTTCGCGGTCTAGCTTTCGAAGAAATGTGTTAGGTCCGGCGGCAACAATGTGGAGGTGCTTAGAGCCTGGAATATAGACGGCAAACCCAAGAACCAGGGACATGTGGATCCACTTAAAAACGGTAAACAAGTTGTGAGCGGTTTCATCACTAAAGCCGAAGGATCCAAAGATGCTCGCCAGATTCTTTGAGATGAAGAATGCATTCTCATAGCTTGGGTGTGAGCCCAGCACATGAAACGCGTTCATCATGAAAATAGAAACCATCAGGCCACCCGTGAACATGAGAACATTGTTCGCGTCTTGTGACTGGCCCAAGTGTTTGGGCTTTAGAATGAATCTGCGATAGGCCGCAAATAAAACCCCTAATAGCACCAGCGCAGTAAAGAAATCCTGGCAGAAGATGAAAAGAGAGTAGGGCCCCTCTCCAATGAATTCGAAAGAGGCCCCAGAATACAAAGTCATGAGGAATTGCTCGACGGTCCCGATGGAGATGATTAAAAATCCCCAGAAGATTGCCGTGTGAGCCATTCCGATCCAACGATCTTTGAGTACTGCCTTTTGACCCAGAACATTTACAAGAGCCGTTTGAAAGCGCTTCCCGAAATCCTTAAACTGCGGAGCCTTGCCGGTCTGCGCTTTTAGCAAGCGGTAGAGCAGGGCAAAACGTTTTCCAGAGATAGTTAAAGCACTTCCAGCGACGATCAAGAACGCAAATGTTTGCCAGGTCATGTAAAGATTACTCCTTAATCTTTTTGAATTCGTTCGTTAAAGCAGGAACTACTTGAAACAAATCACCGACTACGCCGTAGTCAGCAATTTGAAAAATAGGAGCCTGTGGATCTGAATTGATCGCAACGATTACCTTAGAGGTTCTCATTCCGGCCAAATGTTGGATGGCTCCACTGATTCCGCATGCGATATAGCATGTAGGGGAAACCACTTTACCGGTTTGTCCAACTTGATCACGGTGAGGACGGAAGCCAGCATCCACTGCGGCGCGAGATGCGCCCACAGCTGCGCCGACAGTGTCAGCGAGGTCTTCTAGAATCTTAAAGTTCTCAGCGCTCTTCAGTGAACGTCCACCAGAAACTACAATTGCAGCTTCGGTAACGTCTGGACGAGCAGAGTTGCCTTTTACGACTTCAAGAATTTTGGTCTTCAGTCCCGAGAGGTCGACGCTGATGTTACTCGCGTCTGCAGTTTTTGAAGTATCCGGCTTTGGAAGGCCAAGGGCATTCGGGCGAACGGTTGCCATTTGGATTCCTGATCCCAGGAACTCCACTTCAACCATTGCTTTTCCAGAGTAAACAGGGCGTTTTGCCTGAAGTTTCCCGCCTGAAAACGCAAGGGAAGTGCAATCAGTTGCCAGAGCACCATCCACTTGAACTGACACGGTCGGCATGAGTTCTTTACCCATTGGGGTATGAGCTGCAAGTACGATCTCAGGAGAAAGAGACTTGATTGCAGTGGTGAGCGCGCGCGCGTATGATTCTGCCGAATAAAGCTTTAGTCCGGCATCTTGAACCAAGTGAATTTTGTTCGCGCCATATTGAGCTGCTTCATTCGCAATCGCAGTTACTGAGTCACCAATAATGACTGCGTGAGTTTCGTTTCCTGCTGCCGCAGAAGCTGCCACCAGTTCGAAACTTGCTTTTTTTGCTTTGCCTTCTCTTTGTTCGATAAAAACAATTACTTTTGCCATGATTAGATCACCTTCGCTTCATTGTGGAGTGCAACAGCTAAGCCATGAGCTTGAGCCGCAGCATCGCCATCGATTTTTTTGCCAGCTTGTTTTGGAGGAGGGAGTTGGAGATTTTTCATCTTAACTTTTTGGTCAGCACTAGAAACGCCAATGTCAGCGAGTTTCACCGCTTTCACTTCTTTTTTCTTCGCTTTCATGATGTTGGGAAGGGTGGCGTAGCGAGGCTCGTTCAGGCCTTTGCTTCCTGCGATGACTGCTGGAGCACTGACTTCCACCATCTCAAATGATCCGCCTTCAATCTCGCGTTTGCATTTGAGTGTTGTGCCTGCATATTCAATTCCACAAACCACCGTTACTGCTGGAATGTCCATGTGTGCGGCAACCAGTTGTGGAACTTGAGATGCGCCGTCATCGAGCGCTTCTTTTCCGAAAAATACGAGATCCACTTTTGCTTCTTTTTTCAAGGTTGCAGCGAGCGCTTTCGCGGTCATCGCACTATCAGCAGTCTCTGGAAGTTCAACGTGAATTGCATTGTCTGCGCCCATCGCAAGTGCTGTGCGAAGTGTTTCCACTACGCGGTCGGGTCCAGCGGAAACAACGGTCACCGTTGCGCCAGCGTTCTTCTCTTTGAGTCGAAGCGCTTCTTCCACTCCAAATTCATCATAAGATGACATGATCCACTTGATGCCTGTGGTATCGATACCACTTGCGTCGCCGTTAACTTTAATTTTGGTTTCCGTATCCGGAACCTGCTTGATGCATACGTAAAGATTCATTTTGATGTCCTTTCCGGGTCAAAAATGGGATTTCGCTAATGCCTAAATTATATTGATATTACGTGTGTTTTTCCAACTTTTTGCGCGACAATTCTAAACAAATTTTCTTAGCGCTCTCGATCGAAACTTTGACTCGCTCACCCACTGTCTGAGCTTCGGCTTCATTCGCAGTACTCGAAAAGCGGATCATCTCATTAAATTCAAAGATGCCAGCCATCTCACGCCATTGTTCTGCAGAAACTTCATGGGTCTCTGTCAAAATCTTGGCAAGTTCACGCTTCGGGGTGGCGCGCGAGCTCATTTCGAAAGCATCATCTAAGGATTTATATAATTCATCTTCAAGGGTCTCCAGTATGCCAGCGTAGGCACTTGGCGGTGAGGTAGAAAGCAGGAGTTCATTCGTGGACTTCTCGAGGTTTTTCCAAAATTGTTCAATGGATTGCTTGCGCTTTAAAATTTCGAGTTGAGCCACAGAGCGTTTCTTTGCTTGGTCCCAAATCACAAGACCCAGAAATGCAAAAAACACTAGAAGGCCAAACCATGAAACCCAGCGCCACCAAGGCTCATCTAAGAATCCACTCGCACCTTCCGTTCGTTTGTCTTTGTTTCTTATGGCTCCATAGCCGGCAGAAGGTGAGCTGCCCTGGGTAGGGGCGCTGGTTGCGCTCTCATTTGTGTCCTTGGTGTTTAAAATCGAAGCACTTCCCGGATCTCCCGCGGCAACTTGAATTGAAATTGGCGCTGTCTTCTTTCGAACATAGGAGCGACTCTCCGGGTTAAAAAACTCGAACTCGACCGGAGGAATCTGAAGTGAGCCTGATTCTAGTGGGACGATCACCACATCAAATATCTTTTCTGAATTTCCCTGTCCTAAATTCTTTGATTTTCCTTGTGACTCATAAAGTTTCAACTGCTTTGGCCATTCAACCTTAGGAAACTCGATGAGGCTCGTGTTTCCCTTACCCTTTACGGAGACATGAAGGGTCAAAGGAGTATTGGCTTTAATGGGTGCTTGATCCAACTGAGTACTCACTTCGAAATCACCCACGCCACCGGTAAAAAGACCTGACTTTCCTTCTTCGGGTACTGATTGAACGTCTACCGTAATGGGATCACTCTTAGAGGTTCCCGTTCTCGGAGTAACCTGAGTGAAGAATTGGAAGAAGGGGTCTTCCATCATTTCATCACTCCCATTATTTTTTGGAATGTAATCAACTCGAACGGAAAACCCATCGATCTTTAGTTTTCCATCTTTGATAGGATAAATCGCATAGCGAGCAAGGAGGGCGCGCTCAAAAGGGACGCCACCCAAATTCACAGCTTCAAAGTCGGGCCTTCCTGACAGGATGGGCATTTCCAAGTCTTCTCGAATGAAACCCTCAAATGAAGGATATTGCATTACATCCCTTACGGTCGCTCGAGTCCTTCGGTAAATGTAGTAGCTGACGATAATTTGCTCGCCCTTAAAGACTCTGGACTTGTTGATCTCACCCTTTACGAAAAAATTCTTTGCGTCTCCCTGAAGTGACGGAGCTTCACCGGAGACAGATTTTTTATAAGCGTTCTCTTGGATCACTTGAATGGTGATGTCTGAAGTGCGTTCGCCACCGTTTGTGATGTTCTTAATTTTAAGGGCGCCTACTTTAAGCGGGCGCAAAATATAGGTAATGCTGTTTTCAGATTTGTTTTCAAACTTTCCATTAATGTATACAGAGGAGTACTGGGAGTTTTGAAATTGATTCATGATCTCAAAATCCGGAGCATCAAATTTCGGACTCAGTGCTTTATCGTTATCTCCTGCAACCGAGATCTTAAGTGATACGGATTCATCAATCGGTACTTCATTTCGATCGATGTTTGCTTGAAGAGATGCGTAAGCCAGTGCATAGAAAAAAAGAGTTACACTTGTGAAAGCCATGGATCTCAAAAAATTACCAATCTTTATCATTCTCAACCTCTTTTGGTTTTCGCTCTTTAAGTCGTTGCTGGTAGAGTTGCTTTTCTCGATCTGATAAATCATTCATGATGCTCTCGGCAACATCTTTAGAAAGAGTGCCACTTTTAAACTCTCGTTTTTTACCTTCATCTGGCCTTGGGTTCTGTTGCTGGTCCTTTTTCTGGTCTTGAGAATCTTTAGAATCCCCTTTCTTTTGGTCGGGAGATGAGGGCTGTTGTTTCTTCTGCGAGTCGTTTTGATCTTCCTTTTGTTTCTCTTTTTTTTGCTGCTTCTGTTTCTCAACTACATTGAGAAGTGCTTCCCTAGATTTTTTCTCTAAGTCAGGCTGATTTGTAATCTTGGCGAGCTCAATCGCTTTGGTTAGGCGGTCATACGATTCGCGAAAATGTTTTTGCTCCGAGTGAGTAACACCTTCATTGTAAAGAGACCTTGCTGCGACATCGTAGTCGCCCTCGGAGAGTGCTTGCTTAGCAGCGAGATCAAACTGAGACGCGGCTTCCTCGGGCTTTTTTCCGTTCGCGAGCGTCGTTGCTTCGTTAAAGAGAAGGGTGGAGCTCTCGGGATCCAGTTTTTTTGCTTCTTCGTACAGGGCTGAGGCGTCGTCAAACTCTTTTTTGTTAAAGCTTTTCTCGGCGCTCTTTGATTTAAGGTAAGACTTTAACGTTTGTGCCCCTGAGACCTGCGGCAAAAAGAACAGGAGTATTAAACCAAGTTTTCGAAGGGGGCGGTAACCCGTAAAGAGAGCGAGCATTAAAAACAAAATAGCGATCGACAAAAAATACTGATAGCGATCAATTTTAACCACTTGTTTCTGGTCTTTTCGTGAGTCGCGATTCAAGGCTCGAAGTGATTTAGAAAGCGTGTAGGAGGCATCGTCTGGATTCACAAGCTCCAAGAATGTTCCTCCGCCCTCATCCGCAAGTTTTGAGAGAAGTTCCCGGTTCACACGACTGAGAATCGGTTTCTCACTACGATCCTTTTTGTAGGTTTGAAGAATTCCCGCGTCGTTCCTGACTGGGATTGGGGCACCTTCTTTGGTGCCAACGCTCACCGTGAAAAATCCCGCACCGAATTCTTTTAATTTATTCGCTGCGACCTTGGCGTCTTCACCAAAATCCTCTCCATCTGATATCAGTACAAGGGCTCGCGAAGTTTTATGATTGTCTTCAGCCCCGCGCTCAAAAGCTTTGATACCGGTCTCAATGGCTTGGGCAATATTGGTACCTTGGCTTAACATCGAAGTTGGATTGAGTGTGTCCGTCATTTCAGAAACGTAACCAAAATCGGTAGTAAGTGGAACGGTCAGGAAGGCTTTTCCCGCAAATCCCACGATACCGACGCGATCATCAGCTAATCCCTCGAGCGTCTTTTTAATAAAGGTTTGTGCCCGGCTTAATCGACTGGGAGGGGTGTCTTCAGCGAGCATGCTGTTTGAAAGGTCGAGTAGAAACAGGATGTCCATACCCTGGCTTTCAATGATGTCCTCACGTTCCCCCCATTGAGGTCGCGCCATTGCAATCATGAGAAAAAACACTCCCAAAAGGAGTAAGATGTTTTTTCGAATAAAAACGGAAGTTGAAAAATCAGGGATAATTTGTGGCCAGAGTTTTCGGTCAATCCAGGCAGATAGCTTCGACTGAAGTTTCAGTGAATAGAGAAAGTTGAGCCCAAAGCCCGCAAGAACAAAGATGAGAATCAGTAATGCGCGTGGGTTCGCAAAGCTCATGCCCATTGCCTCCACCAGAGTGAAGCCAAGATGCGCTCTGCCAAGAGACAAAAGAGAGCACCAAAGAGGTAGGGGATGAATTCTTCCGTGTAGTTGATCTTATCCTTGGTGGTAATCTCAGTTTTTTCGAGTTGGTCGATATCCTTGAAAACCGCTTGAAGGGTCTTTTCATCTTCAACCCTATAAAACCTACCGTTTGTCTTTTCAGATATTTGTTGGAGAAGCCCGGTGTTTAATCGATTCTCTACCCAGGCATAGGTGTAGGATTTTCCGAGCGGGGTCTGTATCGGTAGGGGTTGTCGAACGCGTCCCTCGGTTCCAATCGCTACGGAATAGACGCGAACCCCATACCCTTGGGCAAGCTCACCCGCAGTGAGCGGGTCAATTCTCCCGACGTTGTTATCTCCATCGGTAAGTAGAATCACAATCCTGCTTCTTGCATTTGATTTCTTCAGGCGATTGATCGCAAGCGCGAGTCCATCACCGATCGCAGTACCATCGCGTAGGCCTGGACCCCCCGGCTCCACGGTTCTTAATTGAGACATCAAGAGCCCGTAGTCGAGTGTTGGGGGTGCCAGCGTAATGGGCTCCCCACTAAAAATAATAAAACCAATCCGGTCATTCTTACGTCCTTCAATGAATTGCTCGAAGGTTTGCTTAGCAATTTCCATCCGAGAATTTTGGCCCATGTCTTGAATGAGCATACTCAGAGAGACATCCAGAACCATGAGGATATCAATTCCATTGGCTTTTCGCTCCTGCGACTTCGACACGCTTTGAGGGCGGGCTAGAGCGAAAATACAAAGAATGATTCCAAGAGATCGAAGTGCCGTTTGTACTAAAGAACTCGATATGCCCCGGCCCTCAGAGGATTGGAATTGAAAAAAATGAATTCGAATCGCTGGAAGCTTTGCTTTCTTGTTCCAAAAATAAAAGAAGATGAAAACCAAAGGAATCAGAAAAAATGCGGCGGGACTTGCGAACCTCATGGCGTTTCACCTCGGGATTCAATTTGAAGCTTCCACTTCTGAACAATCATTTGAGACTTCACCTTGAGTTCGAGATATTTTTCTTCTTTGATTGATTGATAGTTTTCTTCGCTAGTAAATTTAATCAAATCTAAATCAAGAAAAAGATTTTGAATTTCTTTCAAATTGTCTTTGTTGAGCGCCTCTCTGCGAAGGAGTTCAATCATTTCGTCAGTGGTGGACTCTGCTGCGTCGATCTTAAATCGACGCGAAAAGAATTCTTTTAAGACTTCTGAACAGCCAAAGGATACGGGCTTAAGATTGGGAATGCTAAAGGGGTAACTCGCAAAAATCTGATCGATTTTTTGGAGAGCGATTACATGGTCGGGCTCAGGAGTGACCACGGGGATATGTACGGGTTTCGCCCTAGCCTGGTTCTTGCGATACCTTTGGTACAGTTGATATCCAAGGAAAGTAAGAATGGCAGTACTTACGAACAATAAGAGCCAGTACCGAAAAGGCAGGCCGATTGCGATAATGGGTAATAGTTCAGGTTTGGCGCCGGGCTCTGACTTAGGCGCCGATACTTGAATGGAGTAAGTTGAAGTTCGTGCAAAAGGTTTCCCTTCTCCATAAGCGATGAAGAGTGACGGAAGGGTTAATGGGCCCACCTGAACGGGTGACACAATAAACCGAAGTGTGCCATTGAGGGTTTGGGTATTCGGATCGAGGTACCAACCTTGATCTTCTAAGGTGGGACCTCCCTTGGGTAAGCCCAGGGTGATCGCGTTCTCATTCATCGATTCTTCGGCCTTTAAAGTGACTTGAAGTGAAATTCGATCCCCGGCTTGATATTGGTTGCCATTCGGGCCCTTTTGGACCTCTTGTATGGCAAGCTCAGGTAACAATGGGTCAGCGGCGCTTGGCGCAGGAGACGGCGCCGCAGCTGCGGAGAGCAGGAGAACCGAAAACACACCTAAAAGTGTCTTAACGTTTTTGTTTACGGCGTTTAAGGAATTGAAGCAGGTGTTCAGCATGGTCCTCGTGTGTATTAATGGGAAGTACTTCGACTCCCGCAAGATTGAAAATTTGTTTTGTCTTCAAATTAAATTGTTCTTTTGATTCACTAAAGCCTTTTTGAAAAGTATAGGAGTGTGGGTCAATCTCCACCTCTCGCCCCGTCTCGGGGTCGAGCACTGAGAACTTCCCGATCTTCTGAAATGAGCTTTCACTCGGATCCTCGATCTTTACCGCCACTACGTCATGTTTTCTACCAAGTTGTCGAATGGCGCTTTCATAGCCATCGGCCTTAAAGTCACTCAGAATAAATACGATCCCCGAATGCTTCATCAGTCTGCGTGTCTCTTCGAGAGCTTTTTTAAGGGCAGTACCCCCTGATTTTGTTTCAAAGGTGAGTAGATCACGGATAATTCGAAGGACGTGATTCTTGCCCTTTTTTAACTCAATAATTTTTTCCACTTGGTTGGTGACAATCAGAACTCCCACTTTATCGCCAGAGTTTGATGCGGCGTAAGCAATCATCGCCCCAAGTTCAGCAAGGACTTCGCGCTTGGTTTGGTTTTTTGACCCGAACTCAAGCGACGCTGAAAGGTCAGCAATAATAAAAACATTGAGCTCTCGTTCCTCCTCATATTGCTTGATGAGTGGCTCACGATTTCGCGCGCTGACCTTCCAGTCTAAGTGACGAATGTCATCTCCTGGGGTGTACTGCCGATGTTCCGAAAATTGAACCCCTTGTCCCTTGAAGTGGGACTTATATCCACCGGTCATGATGTCATCCATCATTCTCCGTGTGGCGATTTCAATTCTCTTCACTTTCTTGAGAAGCTGCTCATTCATGGTACTTCGATTCGATCTAGAATTTTTCGTACAATTTGATCCGAGGTAATGTTTTCAGCCTCAGCTTCATAGGTGAGTAAGATTCGGTGGCGAAGGATATCGTACGCCACTGATTTCACATCCTCGGGTGTTGCATAACCTCGGTGGTTAATAAATGCATTGGCCCTGGCGGCTTTTGTGAGCGCGAGAGTGGCGCGTGGAGAGCCGCCTGAACTGATGAACGGCTTGATTTCGGCAAGACCGTGCTTTTCTGGAAAGCGAGATGCAAAAATGATGTTCAAAATATAATCTTTAACTTTTTCATCCATGTAGATGTCGTTACAGAGTTTGCGTGCTTCAAGAATCGTTGAGGGATTACAGACTTTCTGGGCCTTCGGCATGTCGTTTGACGTCATACGGTTCATCATGAGTTTTTCTTCAGTGATGGATGGATAGCTCACGCGAACTTTAAAAAGAAAACGGTCCAATTGAGCTTCTGGAAGGGGATAGGTTCCTTCTTGTTCAATCGGGTTTTGGGTCGCAAGCACTACAAAAGGATCCTCAAGTGGAAAAGTAGTCTCACCGATGGTGACCTGGTGTTCACCCATCGCTTCGAGAAGGGCGCTCTGAACTTTTGCGGGTGCTCGATTGATTTCATCGGCAAGAACAATATTCGTAAAAATTGGACCCTTCTTTGGAAAGAATTCGTGAGTCTTTTGGTTAAAGATCATAGTCCCGATCAAATCGGATGGCAGTAGATCTGGAGTAAATTGAATACGATTGAATTGCGCATCAATCGATTGCGCGAGTGTTTTCACGGTTAAGGTCTTTGCCAGGCCCGGAAGTCCTTCCAAAAGAACGTGCCCGTCGCAAAGGAGGGCAAGTACAAGCTTCTCGATGAGGGTGGTTTGCCCTACGACCACTTTACCGACCTCTGCAAAGAGGGCATCTACGAATTGGCTTTTATCTCGAATGACTTCTGTGAGCTGCTGGATATTCATGGGTTGTGACATACTTTTTATTCTCACTCTGTTTAAGAGTGGGTGCAAGTGTGCCTTAGTGGGAGATTAAAAAATTTTCACATTGCTCGAGAAAATGGAGGGAGTCAGGATTTTGATGGATCGAGTCGAGTACGGTCATCGAGTCATGAATGAGTTGAGTGTCAGAAAACACATCGCAAAATTTTCCAAATCCTGGGCCTCGAACCCATGCGCTCAGCGCCGTTCTTTGGTTTACGCTCTGAATCTTCGATAAATTCTGAAGCCATGCCCGGAGATCATTTATGAGCGCCACATTCTCTAGGTCCTTAGTTTTTGAAAGCGTTTCCAATGCAAGGGTGAGCTCGCTTCTGTTTTTCGATATGGATTGAAGAATTTGTATTGCCTCAGAGCGCTCCGAACCCCCTAAGCCTGAAATAAAGGATTGAAGCACCTGAGGCGTGGGAAGTTTCGAATTTTGGAGGTAGCGGTCCACGCGGCCCTGAAGTGAATTTGGAATGGATGAGACTACAATATTTAACCACGACTTCTCTCGTAATAAGAAATCAGGATCTCTCTCCGCTAACTCAATGCCGAGGTGTATCCAGTTCGAGCTCGGGATGATGGATAGTATCTCCAACAAAGGCTTCAGTTGCTCTGAAGTATTCTCTGGCGCTTGCAACATGAACTCTTTGGTTTTCAGAGTAAATTGTACTCCTTCATTGCTTCCCAGAAGAGATGCAAGCTGGTTTTGTAATCCTGGGTCTTGGGTGACGTGATCGAGGATTCTCCCTACCGCTGGAATAATATTGTCATCAGCCTTGAGGCTTGCGAGCCCCGCTTGATGCAGGAGTCCTAAATGCGTGATTCTTGGAATCAGGGATAAGAGATCCAACTGGCACTCAGGAGGAGTCACTTGGAATTGAAGGGGATTCTTTAGGCAGTTTTCGGAAATATGCAGGCCATTACCCGTCATCCCTCTCTGAGCGTTCGTATTCGCCTCATAGAGAGAATAGAAAAGATCGCGCATCAGAGCTAAGCCGCCATTGCCGCCATCTTTCGGGAGTACCTCGTCTTCAAGAAGTGAAACCAAAAAGCGAAGATTGAAAACGCGGGCACGAAGGTCTGATACCTCCGAGTTAAAATCGACGTAAGACCAAGCGGAACTATCAATGCGATTGAGGAGAGTTTCGATTGATTCCTTAACTTCAAGAAGTGTTTTCACTTCCGATGGGTGTACAAATTGGTACAGACTTGCTGGACGATCCCGCTCCGGAACATCTCCCCATGCAAGAGCAATGTCCTTCATCATTCCCATTCCAAAATTTTTAACCCAATTAAATGGCTTAAACTCGGCATTGATCGCTATCAGCTCTAGGCGGTCTAGATCACTGACAATCCGGATTCGAATTTTTGAATGAAACTGATGAGAAGCATCTTCTGGAAACTTTGGAACTTCAAATCGATATGGAATTAACGTGAGGCGAATCGCGCGATCTTGGATAAAATTCGATATGGAGATGTGATCTGTCTTGAGTCTTCCGAGTGCCTTCATGAGCGAATCGGGAGCTGACTTTGAACCATGAAATTCATGGAGCAAAGGATTCTGGTGATACTCAAATTGGGATGCTCGGGTCGGAGTTTGAGTGGTGTGAGACCAACCCGCACGAAAGAAGGGGTGAATCCAGGACTGACTTGAATTCAGATATTCTTTTGCAACTTGCGCATAGAGTGCCGTAGGAGATTGTCGGTAAGCCTGAATTTGATCTGCATCAATTTGACATTCTTTGAGGCTGGGATTTAAGGAAGGACAATATTCCAAAACCAGAGCTGAAACCGCCGAAGAGACATCCACGTTTTTGAGTGTTCGCTCGCGAGATATTTTGGCATTAATCCGGCTTAGCGTGGCGAGGTTTAAGCGAGGCGCTTCAGAGCGAGTGCGCGCCGGGGCTTGAGTCATAAACTCCTCAGCGGAACGATAAAGGTTTGGACTGATGACTAGAGTTGCAAAAAGTTTACGTAGCCCCTCTGATCCCAGCACATTATCTTTGAGCGGAGCAAAGATTCGAGAATAGGATTCTATTTTTTTTGCGATGTTCGAGATCTCGGAATTCGAAGCGCTGAAAAGATCTTTTGCGGTACGAAAGGCAAGCGATTCATCCATCAAGAAAGCAGATTGAATTATATTTCCCTGAAGATCCAAGATTGCATCCAGTCGACGAGACTGAATGGCGTGCTCGGTAAGGGTCATGACGCTCTGAAATGTTTGATTAGAATTAAGACATTTTTGAATCGTGTGCATTTGCTGGAGGTATGCGCTCGAATGACTCGCACTGTATTTTGAAAAGCTCCAGTCGAGGTTAATTTGGAAACAGTCTAAAGACGCATTGTTCACAGGATCAGAATATTTTTCAACAAGCGTGTTTTGGAGCTCGCTTTTTTTAGTGGGGAGGGAGGCGAGAGTAAAGGGATACTCGCCTGAATCAAAGATCTTAGAGAAGTAAACAAAGGCTTGGTCGATGAGTGGCTCTGCCTTCTTTTGTGTGATCAGTTCCTGAGTTAAATTCAGTGATCCTTCGAGATAAGGGCTTTCAAGAATAGACTCTAAGGCTTTAATGCTTCCTTCATGAGATTTAGGGGTAAGGCTTGGGAGCGATTCTATCCAGGAATTTGCAATCGTTACGATGGGAGTTAAGTCCTCAGGCGTAGTGGCCAATCGATTGACCAGCTGGGCAATTGAGGTAGCGGTCTCGGGAGTGAGTCCCCGGAAAAACTGATCCAAAAAATGGAGTGTGGGGTCAGTCGTTTTAAAGAGCGGAGAGGCCTCGTTCATCGAAGTCATTACCATCAGGTCTTGAAGGAGGTGCTGACTGAGCAGTTCCTGATTGGCGTGCACGAAATTTCGGATGGAATCTGAGCCTAAGTAGCTCGCGAATTTTTCATCCGAAAGGATAGGCAAGAGTAAGGAATAAGCCTCTGAGAAGCCATCGATATTGCTTGCGCTTCCGAGGAGTTCAAGGAGTGCATCCGTAGAATAAGGAAAGGAGCAGTAACCCTGACCCACCAAAACAAGGTTCTTCAGGTCTTTTCTGAAAAATTGTTCCGCTGCTGCGGGAGACATGGATTTCAATTCACCCATGACAGAGCGAAATGAGTGCTCTAATTTCTTGTGTCCATCAAAGCACGTCACGGGCTGATGAATGAAAAAAGAGAGTCCGCGGCTCAATGTTGAAAATCGCTGATCATTGAGCACCCACTCCATAAAGTGCGAAAGGGACCTGATTTTCTTTTCCACGGCTGGAGGCGAAAGCCTTTTCCAGGCTTTGGTGCCTAGAGCCTGGTTCAAAGTCCCCAGCAATTCAGGGAGTGAATATGTGTTCTCGTGGTTGAGGAGGTCGGTAGTACTGATGAGTAATGTTTTCAGCGCAGGGTTACCGAGCACCTCTCGTTTCAGACGATTGAAAGACCGAGCCTTTAGAATTAATTCAAGCGACGTGAAGCTGAAGCCTTGATTGGCATCTCCGAGCCACGAGGAAACATCAGGAGCTAAGCGATTCAGGGTTTCGCTGATCGCGTGGTTTTCTTCAGGGCGAGCCAAGAGCGTTTGAAGTCCATTTTCGAGCTTCGAGAGGTCGCCATTTGTTTTTCCATTACGATAAAGCTCTCGAAGAGCAAAGAGTGTTTTCGGCTGCACTTTAGCAAGCCCATTTACTTCATCCGTGAGGCTGAGCAAATTTTCATCTGAAACGGAGTCGCTGAGATTCTCATAGGCCTCGATTTCATTCTTCGAGTTTAGGCAGTGGAGTAGAGATCTTAAGACTTTTGGAGTGAGGTCCGGGCTTGAAAGATCAAGGTTAGAGCATGAAAGATCGGGCGACCTAAAATTTTGAAGTCCAACCAAATGTTTTGATGAAAGCGGGTTCGAGCATGCCACTAGCAGACCCATGAGTCCTGCCGTGATCCAAGCGCGATAGTGAGAGCAAAATCCAGTTTTCATCTGTGCGCGAATTTTACACAAGGTTTATGTAAAAGTCAAGAAAGCGCACTCGGGAAGGCGGTGATTTAGTATAAATTTCAATGGTTTAACAAACGCCCGTAAGTCCAGGCTCGCTCAGGTTTGATTAGAGGTTGAATTCATCCGGCGGAGAGTTTGATTTGCGTAAAACCGGTGCTGATGATCCCGGAGCTTCGTCCTGGGTCAGGTTCGCAAAGAGGGTATATTGGCCCATCCATGCAAGCTTTACCGTTCCAGGCTCACCATGACGGTTTTTAGCAATGATAATCTCCGCGACCCCTTTTTCATCCGAATCACTGTTGTAGTAATCATCGCGATAAATAAAGCAGACCAAATCGGCATCCTGCTCGATAGCGCCTGATTCCCGGAGATCGGAAAGCATGGGGCGTTTATCGGTTCTTGATTCTACGTTACGACTCAACTGTGAGAGTGCAATAATCGGAACGCCAATTTCCTTTGAAAGCTCTTTCAGACCCCTTGAGATGGCCGAAATTTCTTGCTCGCGATTGCTTCCGCCCCCTTGAGTCTTCGGACCGCGCATGAGCTGAAGATAATCGACCACAATGAGATCAAGCTGCTTTTCTTTCGCCTTTAATCTTCGGCAACGGGACCTGAGGTCCATCACAGTGAGAGCAGGGGTATCATCAATGTGAATTCGAGCTTGTGCCAATTGCTCTGCAGCAGTCATCAAACGTCGAAATTCTTCTTTTGCTAAAGAACCCGTCTTTAATCGTTTAGAGTCGATTCGGCTAATGGAGGAAAAGAAGCGAAAACCGAGTTCTTCTTTCGACATCTCGAGAGAGAAGAGGGCTGCGACTGATTTTTTCACTACAGCGGAGTGTAGGAGGGCAGAAATAAACCAAGAGGTTTTTCCCATACCGGGACGAGCAGCGAGAACCATGACCTGTCCGGGGTGTAGACCGGTCGTGATCTTATCAAAATCAACGAATCCCGTTGGAAGTCCAACGACG
>CAIOKW010000255.1 GCA_903858975.1 Oligoflexia bacterium
GTCTTGCAGACCAGATTATTTTTCTGGATCAAGGGAGAGTAGCTTTTAGAGGTCTGCCTGCTGAATTTGTTAAATCGGACCATCCGAGTATTCGACGATTTTTGGACGCTGACTTGGTATCATTTCAGTCTTTGTCGATTGCCCATAAAGGCGTGAGTACATGAATCTTTGGATGATTCGACACCCGAATCTTAAATTTGAGAGACCCATCTCTCAATCAGAACTGATTGAAAGGATTGAATCCGGGAAGTTGAATCCGATGGATGAGGTTTGCATTTCGGGCGGCTATTGGTTTCAGTTGCAGGAATCGCAAGAAGTGAGAAAATTCTTAGGTGATATTCAACTCCATGGAATGATTCCCAATCTGTCTGATCGCACCTCCACGTCACTCAATACGCTTGATCCAAAGCTGAGTATTTTTGAGCCCGCGCGACAGGAGCCGATGCCCGCACCTAAAGTGCAGGTCTCGATTCCTGCACCGAGTGTTTCTAGGCCGATTCGTTACCGTGAGGATGAACTCGATGCTCCCGCTTCTTTTGGTGCGAGAGTGTTATTTATTTTTATTCTGGTTTTTATTTTTTTCGGAACCCTTTACCTACTTTGGGTAGGGTCTCGTTAGTACTTCCGAGGAAGAAAATCTCTTCAATCCAAGTTTCCCGCCCGTCAGGCTTACCGAGTTCCTCTTCTAGTTTTGTATTGAATTTTTGGAGTGCGAGGCGTTTGTTAGAGTGGAGTTCTTGCTTCCAAATGGGATGATCGACCGAAAGGAAGAGAATCTTCCCTTTCACTTGTACGGCTTTGGCATGTTTCGCGATTTGTTCCCCAATGGCAGGGGCCCAAAGCTCTAGAATTCGAGCCTCGTGGACGCCCTTTTTGAGGTCCGGGTTCGAGTTCAGTATCTTCAGGAGTACGCGACTTAAGGGATCCATGCTTGTGTTCATTCTTGGCAAATAGGGGGAGATTTGTCAAAATAAGGAACGATGTCTAAACGCAGCTTTTTCACCCTGATTTTCTTCGCATTCCAAGGTGGGTGTGGTTATACCCTTCGAGGCAATACCCGGGCGTTTTTCGATCAGCACCAAATTCGCACGATTTATGTGAATCCAGTGAAGAATAACTCCTACAAGGGTGGGGTAGAGATTACAGTATATAACGCACTTCGAAAAAGAATTGCGCAAGGGGGATACGTTCGGATTGTAGATAACCCTAACCAAGCTGATGCCCAAATTTCCTCCACTGTGCTCGACGCAAGCTATGTTCCCTCGGGGATCACAACAACCGATCAGATCGCTCCAGTTCAGACAGGACCATCAAACATCCAGATTGCATCGGGTTACAACGTAAGCTTAAAGGTCTCGTTTGAGCTTTTTCAATTCAAAGAAAAGAAGAAGGTTTGGTCGGATACGCTTTTGCGCCAAAAGACCTTTTCTGCTTCAACCTACTTAGGTGCCCTGGGAACGACTTCAGCGCTGATCAATGAGAGTGATTTTGAACGCTCGATCTCCGAGCTTGCCGTCAGCGTGGTGACGGATGCAGAAGAATCGATTAACTCGATTTTCTAATTGTTTTTGGTACACTCAGTCTATGGCATTTTTAAGAATCATTTTTGCAATCAGTATTTTGGTATTGGCCCAGAGCTCAAGCGTTTTCGCCCAATCAGGTCTGAGGCCGGTACCTGAGCTCAATCGAGTCGTTTGGGTATGGCTTGAAAATGTTTCCTACAGCCAGA
>CAIOKW010000256.1 GCA_903858975.1 Oligoflexia bacterium
ATCACTCCACGACGTTGGTTGACTTGTCCCATTACTGAACCTTGGAATTCTTCTGGGGCAGAAACTTCCAAGTTCATGATTGGCTCAAGAACCACTGGACCTGCGCGCTCGTACGCTTCACGGAACGCCATCAAAGCAGCAGTTTTAAACGCTTGCTCTGATGAATCCACCGCGTGGTAAGCACCATCGTCCACTACGCAACGAACGCCTACGATTGGGAACCCAATCAAACGGCCTTCTTTAACTGCTTCTTTGAATCCTTTATCCACTGCTGGAATAAAGTTACGTGGAATCACACCACCGGTCACTTCATCTACGAATTCGTATTGAAGTGCTGCATCTGCTGGAAGTGGCTCAATGTAACCTGCCACGCGACCGAACTGACCGCTACCACCGGTTTGTTTCTTATGGGTGTAGTTGTAAGTCCCCTTAGCAAGAATCGTCTCGCGGTAAGCAACCTGAGGTTTACCGACTACCACTTCACAATTGTACTCGCGCTTCATACGTTCACAGTAAATCTCTAAGTGAAGCTCGCCCATACCAGAAATAATGGTTTGGTTAGATTCATCATCACGGTGAACGCGGAAAGTAGGATCTTCTTTTGTAAAGCGGTTAAGAGCTTTAGAAAAGTTGGTTTCGCCTGATTTGTCTTTCGGTTGAACCGAAAGAGAAATCACCGCGTCTGGTACGAACATCGAAGTCATTGAGTATTTGATGGTTCCGTCAGTGAATGTATCACCTGAAGAACACTCAACACCGAATAGAGCCACGATATCACCCGCGCTTGCGCTCTCAACATCGTTCATTTCGTTCGCATGCATACGAACAATACGAGGCACTTTTACGCGCTTTTCGTTTGTTGAGTTGATGATGAAGTCACCTTTTTTAAGCTGACCTTGATAAACACGCATGTAAGTCAATTGACCATAGCGACCATCTTCAAGTTTGAATGCAAGACCTACGAATGGAAGATCTGACTCAGACTTCAGAATAACTTCAGCCTCAGAGTTACGTTGATCAAGAGCAATGTTCTCTTTTTGAGTTGGGTTTGGAAGGTAATAAGTTACGCCATCAAGGAGCAACTGAACGCCTTTGTTTTTGTAAGCAGAACCTACGAAAACAGGAGTCAATCCAAGAGATAGAGTTCCTTTACGAATCGCTTCACGAAGTTCAGCAACAGAGATTTCTTCTCCGTTTAAGTACTTCTCGCCCACGACTTCGTCGAACTCAGCCGCTGCAGAAATCAATTCCTCGCGGAACTTATCGCACTCAGCTTTGATGTCAGCTGGAATTGCTTCTTCACGGATATTCTCTCCGTTATCACCGTCGAAGTAGAATGCTTTCATTTGAACCAAATCCACTACGCCTTTGAATTGATCTTCAGCGCCGATTGGGTACATCACGAGTTGAGCATTATGGCGAAGTTTATCGCGAAGTTGTTGCATACCGCGGAAAGGGTTTGCACCCGCGCGGTCCATTTTGTTTACGAAACAAAGACGAGGAACTTTGTAACGCTTCATTTGACGGTCAACAGTGATGGACTGAGATTGAACGCCTGAAACTGAACAAAGAACAAGAACTGCGCCGTCAAGAACGCGGAGTGCGCGTTCCACTTCGATCGTGAAATCCACGTGGCCCGGAGTATCGATCAGGTTAATGTTAAACCCTTTCCAAATACAATAGGTTGCAGCTGATTGAATGGTAATCCCTTTTTCGCGCTCGAGTTCCATGAAATCCATGGTCGCGCCGACTTGGTCTTTACCTTTAACTTCATGGATTGAGTGAATCTTTGAAGTATAAAAAAGGATACGTTCAGAAAGGGTCGTCTTTCCTGAGTCAATGTGTGCAGAGATCCCGATGTTTCGGATCATATCAATCGGTACTTTTACTGTTTCTTCAGCCATGGTTTAGCTCCTATCGTGCTCGTAACACAGGACTTTTCCTATCCAACTCTTTGAATAGAATCTTCCCTGCAAAATTAAAATTTTTTATTGACCCTAAGTTATTACCCGACAATTCGGGTACTTGCAACAAATAAGCGCCCTAACGCGGTGTTCTGGGACTTTATTCTATACGCCCCGGAAACTTGTGCTAAATTTTCAAAATATGGCTAAAAAAATGCTGCTTTGGGTGGATCTTGAAATGACCGGTCTTGATGAAAAAACGGATCGAATTATCGAGGTGGCCGCCATTATCACCGACTACGAGCTCAATGAAATCGATCAAAAGCACTTCGTCGTCTACCAACCCTCTGAGATTATGGACAACATGAATGACTGGTGCAAGGACCACCACGGCAAGAGCGGGCTTACTGAGCTCGTCAAATCGGGTTGGAAACAAGAGACCGTAGAAGCCGAGCTCTGTGCCTGGATCAAATCTCACTTTGGTGACAAGAAGGGCAAAGAGGGCGCAGTGCTCGCCGGCAACTCCATTCACAACGACCGCCGCTTCATCGACGCACACCTTCCCGAGTTTGCGAAACTCCTCCACTACCGAATGGTCGACGTGAGTTCATTTAAAGAAGTGTTCCGTGAGCGCTATAATGTGAAATATGAAAAGAAAAATGCCCATCGCGCTATTGGAGATTTACACGAATCCATTGGCGAGCTGAAACATTATCTGAGTTTCGTAAAGATTTAGTCTTTCAACTGAACCCAGACCGGACAATGATCAGAACCAAAAACACTCCGTTGATGGTCGATGTCTTTCACACGATCGGCGATTCCATCGCTGAGGACATGGTAATCAATACGCCATCCAGCATTATTGGCGCGCGCATTGGCGCGATAACTCCACCAAGTGTAAAGCCCTGTTTCTCCCGGGTGACGCTCTCGAAACACGTCGCGCATTCCATTCTTTAAGAACTTCGTCATCCACTCCCGTTCCTCTGGATAAAAACCGGGTGAATCCTGATTGGTCTTCGCATTCTTCAAATCAATCTCAGTGTGTGCGATATTCAGATCTCCTTGGACGATCACTTGCTTGCCCTTCGCTGCGGCCTTCTTACAAAAATCGAGAACCTCATCACAAAAATCGAGTTTGTATTTCAGCCGTGCGCGCTCATCTTGTGAGTTCGGGAAATAGCAGTTGAGCAGGTAGAAGTCCTTGAACTCAAGAATTTGAACGCGCCCCTCATCATCAATCTTCGAATTACCAAGACCCTCTTGATAAGAAAGGGGCTCTTTTCGGGTCCAGAGCGCGGTTCCACTGTATCCAGGCTTCTTTGCCGCATGCCAAAAGCACTGATACCCTTGATACTCGAGCATTTTAGGATCCACGGCTTCCTTGTGGGCTTTCACTTCTTGCAGTCCAATGACATCTGCATCGACGTCGTGGAACCACTTTTGAAAGCCTTTACCTAAAATTGCGCGATAGCCATTCACATTCCAAGAAACAATCTTCATCCCTAGCCCCTTCTTCACTTTCTTATCCCCAGCGATGGTAGGCTGGATGTCCTTCTTTAACGGCAACAAACGTCCCCTGGCAGGTTGCCGTGAGCTTTTCTGCTCCGTCTGAATTCACGGTAAACAGTTCCGCTGAAATCATTGCCCGGTCACTCTTCAGCTCAGTCACGCGCGCAATCAATTTTATTTTCTGATTTGAGGGCGTCGGAGCTCTTAATTTTACATGAAAGTCCGCGGTCACGGTACAGGGAGGCGCCACCACGCCCGCATCATCGGCCCTTGCTTGATTCATCAGCGCATAAGCCGCGGTCCAGTTCGAGTGACAATCCAAGAGTGCTCCGATGATCCCGCCATTCACCATTCCCGGAAAGGCTTCATGATGGGGTTCCGGCATAAATTCAGCGATGACGCTTCCATCAAGTTCTGGGATGCTTTTAATCCGGAGTCCTTTTTCATTTTTGGGCCCACATCCAAAACAAATGCTGTTGGGAGCATATTGATCCTGCAAACTCTTCATAGGTAGACAGAACTATCATGTGTGGTAGGCTCAAGCCAACCCATGAAACCTCAGATTTGGCGCTTTGATAACGCAAACGCTCTCTACTACGCTTTAGCAAACTCTCTTTCAAATGCGGTACAGGGATTTATCACCCCCACCCACAAACCCGTGTTGGCGCTCCCCACTGGCAACACCATGATTCCTTTTTATCGGATCGCAGCCGACTCTGAGCGGGATCTCCAGGTCTCGCTCTGGACTTGCTTCAATCTTGATGAATACTACCCCATCACTCCAAAGACCGAAGCATTGAGTTTTCGAAGCTATATGGATCGTCACTTTTATTCGCATCTCAAAAACCCACCACTTCGTCGTGAAATTATGGACGGGTCGGCGAAGGACTACACTTCGGAATGTGAACGATACGAGCAACAAATCAAAGATGCCGGCGGAATCGATATTGCAATTCTAGGGATTGGAATCAACGGACACATTGCGTTTAATGAACCCGGATCTGAGCTTACGACGCGAACACGCGCGATTGAACTTCACCCTCAAACCCTCATGGCCAACTTTAAGGGTGAAGCCCCCTTTACTCACGCACTCACCATGGGAATTGGAACGATTTTAGAAGCGAAACGAATTTTTGTAGTGGCTTTAGGCCAGAATAAAGCCCAAGCCGTAAAGGGCGCAATTGAAGAAGTTCCCACTCGAACGCTTCCCGCAAGCGCGCTTCAATCTCATCCTGATGTGACCTGGTTTTTGGATCAAGAAGCCGCTTCAGGCCTCAAGGCCTGAACCGCACTAATGCTTCTGATTTGCATTGACGAACTGCTGGGTCAGTAAAATCGCTCGCCCCCGAAGCAAAATTAAGCCTGATTTTTCAAGTTCTTGAAGCGTTCGTGTCACCGTCTCAGGCGTTGTTCCAGCCCACTCTGCAATGTCTTTTCGGGACCAGGCTCTCTCAGGATCAATTTCTCGAAGCTTCAAAATAGCCTCTGAGATTCGCTCGTGAGCAGAGGACCCAAAGGCTTGACTCAAGCGAACCTGAAGACCTTCATTCTCTTCCGCCATTTGCAAAAGAAGGCTTTTCATCAGATCGGGGTGTTTCGCTAGGAATTCTGGAACGGCACTTTGGTGAAGGTGAATGAGTTCAACCTTAGTCAATGCCACCGCCATATGATGGTGCGGACTCTTGGTGAAAACGGAATGATACCCAATACACTCCCCAGGCACTGCTACCCCCAGCATCTGAGTTCGACCCCATTCATCTCCACGCTCCAACTTCACCTTTCCCTCCTTCAAAATATAAAGGCCCGTTGCATAGTTGCCTGGGTAAAAAATAGTTTGATCGGGCTGGTAGCGCTGATGACTGATGTTTTCGCCACTTTGTCTGATTGCATCGAGCATTCGGGTGTTGTTCATTCACTTGTCCTTCTTTTTTTTTGTTGTTCCTATCGACTCCCTCCCTTGATGCAAGTCATGTGCTTCTTTGACCAAGCTCAATGAAATTAACCCTATTGGAGGATACGGTTTAACTCGAAAAACCTTGGGACGATTCGTCCCCGAACAGGAGGCAGAAATGAAAACCATTCCCACGATCACCCACTACATGACGAGCTCACCCCATTCTATTGGAGGCGAACAGTCTCTCGCTACGGCCCGAGACTTTATGAAAAAGGAACAAATTCGCCACCTCCCAGTCATGCAGGGAGGAGTATTAAAAGGAATCATTACGGATCGAGATATTAAAATGGCTTTAGGTTTTCAGGGCGTGAATCCAATCACGACGCGAGTCGAAGAAATCGCTCTCGAGGACCCCTACATCGTCGGGATAGATGCAAAGTTAGATGAAGTCGCATCCACCATGGCGGAGAAACGAATTGGGAGCGCACTGATTGTCGATCACAAGAAGCTGGTTGGAATTTTCACATCGACCGATGCCATGCGGGTCCTTGCAGAGCTTCTTCATTCAAAGCTTTCCCCTTAAGCTTTGCGTCTAGAGCTTTAAATAACGATACAACTGAGCAAAAACAATCGATGCCTCATTTTTGCTTCCTAACCCCATGACCCGCTCGCTCCCTCGACGCTTGCAGTCCATGAGCCAAGCCGGAAGCGTAAGGTGATAGGGATTACGACTGACCTCGCCCCGATGTTCCATCAGGGCAGATCCCATCTGAGCCACTTCCTTCAATGAGAGTGGAATCATCAAATTCGGATTCTCCATCGCTTGCCAATATTCGGTTTCAAGCAGGTGGAGAGTCCGGCCATTGGTCTTCGCCCAAAGGCGCGCTGAAGAATCGACGATTTCAGAGCACTTCATGTGAGTCGGATGTCCATCCTTAAGATGAGGAAAAATGATCAGATCAGGCGCATACTCCTGAAGGGCCTTCACCACGTCCTGAGCCCGAAGTTCATCAAAGCCCGCACTCCGAGAATCCAGGAGGGAAAACCCCAAGACCTGAAGTGCATGAAGCAGCTCTGACTTTCGCTCCGCTTGCCGGTCACGATTGCTGCCATAACTGAACGGTAGTACGGAAATCTCAGAATGAAACTCAGCTTTTGCCCGAAGCGCGAATCCTGACATGAGGCATTCATCATCTGGATGGGGGGCCACAATCAAGATCTTCTTTGCTTGAAACTGAAACTCCTCGGAAAGCGGACGTAAAGGCTGTGAACCTAAACCCAAAGCCTGAAGGTAGATCGCTTCCTGTGCCTTAACATATGACCCAAAATCCATAAATTAATTAGAACAAAGCTTAGAGCATGACTGCAATCCTTTTTTGAATTAGATTAGACCTAAGGATAGGGATTTCTGGATGAGCCCAATGAGTTTGCCTAAAAACCGTTTTCAACACTTACTTTGTGATCTGGATGGAACACTCATTGATTCAGGTGGGCTCATGGTTCACTTCGAATTCATCACTCGCACACTCCCCCTCATGAAAAAACACCAAGGATGGATGGCGGCCTACCAAGCCCTGAAAAAAGGTGCCGAAGTTCTCAAGAAACCATCCCGCACTAAAACTAATCGTGAGCGACTGATTGAAACCTTTGCCCATCAATTGAAGCTTTCTCACGAAGACGCTGAAAAGGCTCTGGTAGACAGCTTGGGTTCCGTGTTCCCTAAACTGAAATCCCACTTTGGAAAAATTCATGGAGCCGCTAAATTCTTAGAATGGGCTAAAGAACACTACTCTCTCACTTTAGCTACGAATCCGGTTTGGCCGGTGGAACTCGTTCACATGAGAATGCAATGGGGCGGAATTGATCCCAACTATTTCCAAAGCATCACCACCGCTGATCGCATGCATGCGTGTAAACCAAGCCTTGAGTATTATCATGAGATTTTAAAGCAGCAGCACTTCAAGCCAGAAGAGTGCTTGATGATTGGGAATGAACGAAAAATGGACCTTCCGGCTACCCAGGCGGGCCTCTCTGTTTTTCTCATTCGCACAGAAGCAAAACAATTAACCTGTATCGAAGCGCCCACGGACAAACATCCCGGCGCGTGGCGCGGAAACTATCACCACTTAAAAAGTCTGCTACTACTCCAACAACAGCAGCAAGACTAAGCTACTTCATCCACTCAAACATGTCGTAATGCTCTTTGGTCATACCGAGCTTTTCATAGACCTTTTGTGCCGATGGATTTTTCTTATCTACGTAGAGCCTCAGGCCCCGCAGATCTTTTGAAAACGTCACCATGGACTTCAGATGATGGTACATCTGATAGAAGACGCCTTTCGCTCGGTACTCAGGCTTTACATACAAGGAATGAATCCAGAGTACGGTTCCATTTCTCCAGTCACTCCACTCCGGAATCGTGAGGAGACACGCCACAGGAGTTCCCTCTGAGTTTTTCGCGATGAAGTATTTCCCTTTATGAGGATCCAGAAGCACAGCCCCCACACCCAAGTTTACCGTTTCAGGATCGAGTCGCATCCCTTCTGTTTCAAATGCCATTGCCACTTGGCAGTCTGCAATAAAATGATGATGCCTGGCTGCGCCTTCAACGATCGTGATCTTTTCCAAGAGGATCTCCTTTTGTAATGATGCTACTGAGCAAAAAAAAACGGATGAGCAGTAATCCACTCATCCGTTGATTCAATTTTTGTACCGAGCGTAAGACTAAAGAACTACTTTTTTCTTACCAGCAGAAATCGCAGTGCGCGCTTTCTTGATTTCGCTACGAAGCTTAAGTGCTTTAGCACTCATTTTATCTTCTTTCGCTTTCATGATCGCTTGAGAAATTCCGCCTAATTTATCGATGGTGCGGATTGCGCGAGTAGAGAGCTTAAGAGTTACTGTCTTAGAAAGCTCTGGGATAGTGTAACGTTTGTCTTTTAAGTTCGGCATCCACTTCGTGCGAGTCTTAATGTTAGAGTGAGATACTTTGTTACCGCTGAAAGGCTTAGTGCCGTTTAAATCACATACGCGTGCCATGATCTTATTTCCTTTAAACTTTTATAAAATTTTACTTACGAGATTACGGGTTTACCTGTAGTGTACCCGAAAAGCAACCTAAAAAATCAAGAACCCCCGCCCCGGAGCGAAGGATCCCATGAGCCTAAATCTGCGAAATGTTTGTATCATTGCCCACGTCGACCACGGTAAAACGACCCTAGTCGATCATCTTTTACGCCAATCTGGCACATTCCAGCAACACCAAGCGGTAGAAGAACGCGTCATGGACTCCGGAGATCTTGAAAAAGAGCGCGGAATCACCATTCTTTCAAAAAACACCTCCGTCATGGTGGGTGATACTAAGGTAAACATTGTTGACACTCCTGGCCACGCCGACTTCGGTGGTGAAGTAGAGCGGATCATGGGCATGGTTGATGGAGCCCTCCTTCTCGTGGATGCGGCTGAAGGCCCCCTCCCACAAACCCGTTTCGTACTCCAAAAAGCACTTTCTAAAGGTCACAAGATCATTCTCGTCATCAATAAAGTGGATCGCCCTGAGTGTTCGGATGGACGCCGGATTCAAGAAGTCGTGAACGCGACTTTCGACCTCTTCCTCGAGCTCGGTGCGAACGAAGAACAGGCAGACTTCCCAATCGTTTACGCAGCTGCCCGCCAAGGCTGGTGTACCACTGAGTTCGATGACATCCCAAAATACTTGAGCAAGGAAAAGACGGGTTCATTGAAGCCTCTTTTCGACATCATTTTGGATCGCGTTCCGCCTCCCATTGTTTCTGAAAATAATGAATTCCAATTGATGGTTTCCAATCTTTCTTATTCTGAATTCGTAGGTCGTCTTGCAATTGGCCGCGTGATCAGCGGATCCGTGAAAAAGGGACAAAAAATGGTTCGCCAAGGCGTGAATGCGGATGCATCTGCGCTGAACCAAGCATTCACGGTGACTCAAGTGTTCACTTATGTTGGCTTGAAACAAACCGAAGTTCCTGAAGTTCAGGCCGGCGATATCGCCGTGATTGCCGGAAACGAAGGCGTTGAAATCGGTGATACCATCAGCGCGAAAATCGAAATGGCTCCCCTTCCACGAATCATTGTTGAGAAACCAACGCTTGCGATGCTTTTCTCAGTCAATACATCACCCCTTTCCGGCCAAGAAGGTGAAGCGATTCAATCTCGTAAACTTCGTGAACGCCTCTTAAAAGAAGTTCGCCACAACGTGGCCCTTCGCTTTGAAGAGAGCGATACCTCGGATCAATTTCGAGTCCTCGGCCGCGGGGAACTTCAGTTTGCCATCTTAATTGAGCAAATGCGCCGTGAAGGTTTTGAATTCATGGTGGGTAAACCCCTCGTTCTTTATCGCATTGGCGAAAAAGGCGAGCGCTTAGAACCAATCGAACGCGCAGTTCTTGATCTACCTGAAGAACATGCCTCTGATGTGACCCGTATTTTCCAAGAGCGCAAAGGTACTCTCGTGAAATACGAAGCGATGCCTCACCAAGAAGGAATTGGACGTCAACGGGTTCGTCTCGAGTTCGACATTCCTGCACGCGGACTCCTCGGAATTCGCTCACGCTACTTAACCGCAACTCGTGGAGACGGGCTTTTCAGCTCATACCTTCTTGAATACGCTCCTCACCGCGGTGAGATTGCTCACCGTCAAAACGGAGCCCTGATTGCTGACCGTACCGGTGATTCAATCGAGTACGCACTTCTCACTCTTGAAGAGCGCGGAATGCTCTTCATTGGCCCAGGCGTAAAAGTATACGAAGGCATGATCATTGGTGAAAACGCTAAAGATAACGACATGAACGTAAACCCATGCAAAGAAAAGAAACTCACCAACATCCGTTCAGCGGGTGCCGAGTTCCTCGTTCGTCTTGCAGGTACACGGGACATGTCGCTTGAACGCTGTCTTGAATGGATTGACGAAGATGAATGGATTGAAGTCACTCCAGAGAACGTTCGTATGCGTAAAAAAGTACTCGCACTCAATCTTCGTTCCGTTAAACGAAGCGAACGTATTCAATAATTAAAGACTTCTCATGAAGCCTTATGTTTTAGTCCTCGACTTTGAAACCGCGAACATGGCGCCATCCAGCGCCTGTTCGATCGGGATCGTGGTTTTGGAGGACTTTAAGGTCATTCATGAGGAGTGCTTTCTCATTCGTCCTCCTACCGATACTTTCCTTTTTACTCACATCCATGGTCTTACTTTTCAGGATGTAAAGAATTCTCCGACCTTTGATGAGGTCTGGGAAAAGGGCATTGCGCCTTGGTATCTAAAATCGAAACTGATGGTGGCGCATAATATCGGCTTCGACCAAAAAGTTCTTCACGCCAGTGCCAAACACTACGGAATTGAAATTCCCAGAATCAAAACGGAATGTACCGTAAAGCTTGCCCGCTACAAATTAGCGATCAAGCCCGCAAACCTGAGAAATGTCAGCGACACTCTGGGCATTGAACTCAATCACCATGAGGCGCTCAGCGATGCTCGTGCATCTGCGATGATTTATATTCATACCTTAACCGGTGAAAAACCGTGGATGAAGGATCAACCTCCGAAGAAAACTCCTCGAAAAACAAAAGGAGAGGCAATTTCCTCACTCAACTCTGAAAAAAGTGCTGAACTCATGAAAGCCCTTTTGGGCACTAAGACTAAACTCTAAACACTTTTTTTGCGACTCGATAGGTATTCGCATGGGCAAGGACGCTCAGATCAATGGGCTGCGCATACCCTCCACCGAGCGCAAGCGATACCGGGATCCCCCCTCGTTTCGCATACTCTAATACCCGCTCATCTCGCTCCATCAGCCCCTGAAAACTCAAATTCAGTTTGCCGAGCTTGTCTTCTTTTAAAGGGTCCACGCCTGCCTGATAAAAAATGTAATCCGGATCAAACTTTTGAACCGCTTCTAACCCCCGGTCCAACTCTTCTAAGAACTGGGCGTCTTCGGTCTCATCCGGCAAGGCAATATCCAGATGAGAAGGCACTTTGATGAAGGGATAGTTTTTCTCTCCATGCATACTAAAAATAAAAACACCTTCATCCTGAAAAAGGATGCTCGAGTTTCCATTTCCTTGGTGAACATCCAGATCAATAATGGCAATCCGCTTTGCTAACTTTTCTTTTTGAAGATATCGCGTGCCGACCGCAATATCATTAAAAACACAATAGCCTTCTCCTCGGTCGGCATGCGCATGGTGGGTGCCTCCCGCCAGATTCCCGGCAACCCCCTCTTTTAATGCGCTCAGCATTGCAAACAGAGCGCCTCCGACAGTTGCGCAACTTCGATCATAGAGGCCGCGACTCCAAGGAAACCCGAGCCGCTTAATGACATCGATACCGACCGTTCCATCACGCATCCCTGCCACATACTCAGGCGTATGAGCGAGGTGAAGGATCTCATCCGAAGCAAGCGGACTCTCATGTAATTCAGCACTCTCAATAATCTCATGCTCGAGGAGATAATCCCGCAGCATTCTGTACTTTGAAATCGGAAAGCGATGTCCTTCCGGAAGGGGAATCGTATAGTGATCTGAATAATAGACATTCATGCTCCCCATATCTTAAAGTTGTTATGATGAGCCCGCCAAAGAAATCGCCACCGAAATCTATTTTTTCACGCTCGACCAAACTTTTGGGGCTCGCCACGAACTTGGCACAGAAAGAAATTCAAGGGCTCCTCGATTCCACCCAAAAAGCGAAGCTTAAAATTGAGCAAACCAAAAAGATGGTGGAAGAGCTAGGGAGGTTAAAAGGCGCTGCAATGAAAGCAGGCCAAATGATCGCCCTCGAAATTCGGGACTATCTCCCCGAAGAAGCCCGAATCATCTTAGAAAAACTCCAGGACTCAGGCGAACCTGCCCCTTTTAGTGACATTGAATCCATCCTTAAACGAGAGCTCGGTGAGACACGCTTTTCTAAGATCGAGAATCTGCGCTCAAGCCCACTGGCTTCCGCCAGCATTGGACAGGTTCACCGTGCTGATCTTCCCTTAGCCGATGGGACTCGGGGGGCTGCAATCTTAAAAGTACAATTTGATGGGATTGCTGAGAGCATTGAGAGTGATCTTGAGATTTTTAAGAAAATCTCGAAACTCATGATGACCCTCTCTCAAAAAAGCGGGGATCTCGATCCACTTTTTGACGAATTGAAGGGCACGCTCCTCTTTGAGACGGACTACCTCCTCGAGATGGAAAATACCCAAAAATACCATTCCTTCCTTCAGAGTGATCCCCAGTTGAGTGAGGGCGTGGTGATCCCTGAAGTGATTCCCGATTTTACCACAAAGCGTGTCCTCGCCCTTCAGTACATCGAGGCGATGCGTTTTGAGGATTGGCTTAAAACCAATCCCGGTCCGAAGCAGCGCCAGTGGATGGGAGAGAAACTCCTCGAGATTCACTTTAGAGAGTTCTACTTTTGGGGATTTGTTCAGACCGATCCTAATTTTGGAAACTTCCTCGTCATCCCAGAAATTTCCATCCATGATTTGCCCAAGCTCGTCCTTCTCGATTTTGGATCGATGAAAACTTATCCAAACGAATTTAGGAAAAAATATGTGCAACTGATTCGAACGATTCATGAACATAAAAACGAAGAAATTCTAAAAATCGTATTCGATCTTGGACTGTTAAGTCCGAAGGAAAGTGAAAAGACCCTAGAACTATTTCTAAAGCTACTCACCCACGCACTCACCCCACTCCATCCAAAAAAGCAGCCTTTTGACTTCAATGATGAGGTTTTTGCAGAACAGGCCAAAACAAACTTAATCGACTTTATTAAATCGCTTAAACACTCCTCCCCACCGCGCGACCTCATTTTCCTCAATCGAAAATTGGGAGGGATCTATCGATTCATGAGAGTATTAAAAGTTAAAATTAACTTGGGCTCTTACCTCGAGCGACTACCCTAAAACAGAAAGAGCCCCGCCCGGATACGGGGCGAGGCTCTTTTTTGAATCACTTCATTGAGATTAACGATATTGAACCACTTGCTCTGTAGGATATCGAACTTTTTTCGCGTGGGCGTACTTATCATCCGCATGACGATAACCGAGCGCTACTGCTGCTACGGTCTTAAATCCAGAACCCTTTAGTCCTAAAATGTCATCATACGCTACTGGATCAAGGCCTTCGAGAGCGCAAGTATCAATTTTCAACATTGCGGCCGCTTCCATGATGAAGCCCATTGCAATATAGGTCTGACGTTGTGCCCAAGTCTCGATCATTGCAGAACGAGGCCCTTTCACGAGGTCACCGATAATTGCACTTTGATAGCCTTCTAACATTTCCATGGGCATTCCGCGCACATCGGCATTCAACTTCATGAACGCAGCTACATCAGCCTCAGTGATTTTTTCTTTAGACGCCAAGACCACTAAGTGAGAAGCGTCCGTAATTTGAGTTTGATTCCAAGAAACTGGCTTCAGCTTTGAGCGAAGTTCAGGATTCTCGACTACAAAAAACGTCCAAGGCTGGAGGCCGTAAGAAGAAGGCGACAGCACCAAAGAGGCCTCGAGCGCTTTCCAATCGCTTGCGGCAATTTTCTTAACAGCATCAAATTTTTTAGTGGCATAACGCCACTCAAGGGCAGCAGTCAGTTCAGTTGAATTCATGAATTTCGGTCTCCTTTAAGATTTCCCCTACTAGACCCGATTCAAGGCTTTGGGTCAACGATAGCGTGGTGCGTTATTCAAATTATTTTCAAGACTCTTTTGGGACTTATGGTAAATCTGTAGCTGAATCAAAACATCTTAAGGAACACCTCTATGTTCAGCCTATTGCAGCGATTTAAGCGTATTTTAGTGGGTCGCCCACTCCGCAATGAAGACCTTCATCATGAACTCCTATCCAGATGGAAGGCTCTCGCAGTTCTGTCGTCTGATGCCCTCTCTTCAGTGGCCTACGCAACAGAAGAAATCCTTCTCGCCTTGATTGCCTTTGGTACCCTTGCACTTCAGTGGTCAATCCCGATTGGTGTCGGAATTTTAGTGCTCTTGGTGCTCGTCACCCTTTCTTATCGCCAGACCATCGATTCCTATCCCAACGGTGGTGGCGCTTATGTCGTCGCAAAAGAAAACCTCGGCCAAACGGCGGGCCTGATTGCCGCAGGGTCATTACTGATTGATTATATTCTCACCGTTTCAGTTTCGGTCGCATCCGGAATGGAAAACATTGTTTCCGCTTTTCCTTGGCTCCAAGAGCACATGATCGTTGGCGGAGTAGTCGTGATTTTCATCCTCATGGTCGTGAGCCTGCGCGGAATCAGTGAGTCTGCGACGGTTCTAGCCGTTCCCACGTACGCTTTTATTTTCTCACTCCTCTCTGTGATTTTTGTCGGAATTTACAAGACTCAAACGGGTGCCGCTTCCTTTCATGAGGTGACGCCGGTTCAAGCCTATCCCGAACTCGCACTCCTCGTAATTCTGAGAGCCTTTGCCTCGGGTTGTTCTGCACTGACGGGTGTAGAGGCTATTTCAAACGGAGTTCCCCTCTTTAAAAACCCTGCACAACGAAATGCAAAAAGCACCCTCACTATGATGGCTATTCTCCTTGGAGTAATGTTTGCAGGCGTAACTTACCTCGCCCATCAGATGCACCTTCAACCAAATCCAGATGAAACCATTATTTCTCAAATGACTTCTCAGGTTTTTGGCAAATCTTTCTTTTATTATCTCACTCAAGCATCTACGGCTTTGATTTTGTTCTTAGCGGCTGGAACCAGCTATGCTGACTTCCCCCGACTCGCAAGCTTACTTGCGAAGGATCGCTTTGTGCCTCGCCAATTGGCCGCCATGGGAGATCGCCTCGTATTTTCAAACGGAGTCATCGGCCTTTCAATTGCAGCGGCATTCCTCCTCGCTATTTTTGGAGGCAGAACTCACCATTTGATTCCACTTTACGCGGTGGGAGTATTTCTATCCTTTACGCTTTCTCAATCCGGTATGGTGGTCCACCACATCCGTTACAAAGAGGAGGGATGGAGAACCTCACTCATTCTGAATGCACTCGGCGCGCTCACTACTGCAGTCGTACTTACCGTGATCGTGATCTCAAAGTTCACTCATGGTGCTTGGATGGTGATTCTTTTAATCCCGATTATTGTTTACTGCTTTAAACGGATTCATGCTCACTATGTCGCATTTGGCGCTGAGCTCGGAGCTCCGAATGCAACAGCGGACCATTTTAACGCAAGCTACAAGAACCGCATTTTGATCCCGATCTCGGGAATCCATAAAGGTGTGATTCAAGCCCTCAATTACGCTCACTCCCTTTCGGGTGATACCGAACTTTGTATGGTCGAAGCAGATCCAATGGCAGCGGAACGAGTACAACAACGCATTAAGGAAATGGGCTTAGACGCAAAGCTCACCATTATTCCGTCCCCTTACCGAAGCGTCATTACCCCCCTCATCGACCATGTAAAACAAATTCGAAAAGACCACCCCGAAGATTTTATTACGATCTTAATTCCGGAGTTTGTCACTGCGAAATGGTATCATCAATTCTTGCATAACCAGACGGGCTTGTTCCTGAGAGCTGCCCTGATTGGCTATCGAAGGGTGGTCGTATCCACCATTCGCTATTACCTGGAGACGACGTGAGATTACTGATTCCATTTTTGCTCTTCTTGACAATTGATTCTTATCTTTCTTTCTCA
>CAIOKW010000257.1 GCA_903858975.1 Oligoflexia bacterium
AGCAGGAGAGCAAACTCAATAGGGTCTCCGTTTCAAAAATAACATCATAAGTCCCGGTTTCAATCGGTTTAGCGCTGAGAAGGGTCTGTGTCTTCTTCAGGGTTTCTGAAATGACCCACTCTGGATTGAGTTCCGAGAAAGTTCTTTCACTGATTCCCTTGTAATAGAGGGCTTGTTGGTCGCCATCTTTTAAAAGTGAAGAAGTATAGCAGGAGACACTTTTATCGCGCTCATAAACATAGAGACCTCTGTGGTTTCCGTAGTATTGATGAGATTCGCCTTCATTATAGCCATTATAAGGGACAGCCGAGGTTCTGGGATCTCGAGTCTTGATTTCGCTTTCTAATCGAAGCGCGAGATCAATTTTCTCTTGAATCGACGCTGGGTCATCACGAAACGTTTTCAAATTCAGATCAATGATTTCTTGTGCGGGTTCTTCGATGGATTGATATTCATCATGCTCAGAATAGGTACTCGAATTAAGCGCGCTCTTGACCATGGTTTTAAGAGAGGCATCTGATAGGTCTTCTGAATAGCTGATGCCCACTTTTTTTCCATGAATGACTCGAATTCCAATGAGGTGGGAAGAGTTCACTTTGTAGGCATCAATTTTACCTTGCTGAGCACTTAAAGAAAGAGATCGGTTTTCACTCAAGAGGACATCATATTGATCAATCTGATGATCGTTTGCAATGGATAGTGTTTTTTCGATTACATTTCTCACTCGGCACCTCCGACCAGAATTTCATCTACTTTGATGGCGGGTTGTCCGACACTCGCAGGAATGGATCCACTGACAGACCCACACATTCCTGCCATAATCTGGAAGTTATTGGCCACCATCGAAATTCGAGTCAGGGTATCCGGGCCTGTGCCGATCAAGGTTGCGCCTTTTACCGGCTTAGAGATTTTTCCGTTTTTAATGAGATATCCCTCTTGGACTGAAAAATTGAATTCTCCGGTACCTGTTTTTACGGAGCCACCACCCATAGATCTCGCATAGAGCCCATCCTGAACACTCGAGATTAGTTCTTCTATCTTGTGAGGGCCTGCCTCAATGAATGTGTTTCGCATTCGGGAAGCAGGAGCAAACTTATAGCTTTGGCGTCTGGCAGACCCAGTGCGTGCATGGCCGGTTTTGAGCTCGCCGACATAGTCGGACATAAAGTTTTCAAGCTTTCCGTTTTTGATCAATTGGGTGCGCTGGGTAGGCATTCCCTCATCATCAAGATGAAGCGATCCCCAGCCCTCTGAAATAGTACCATCGTCGACCGCATTCACTGCAGGGTTCGCGATCATTTCACCTTTTTTATCCCAAAAAACGGATGCTTTCTTTTCAACCGAGGTGGTTTCAAGCAAGTGCCCACAGGCTTCGTGAAAAATGACGCCTCCAAAAGCATTATCAATAATAACGGGCATTTTCCCTGCGGGGCAAGGATCTGCGTGAAGAGAGGTAATGGACCGTCTGGCAATTTCGGATGCAACGAATTGAGGATCTATTTTTTGTGTGAGCTCCCATCCTCCAAATCCGCCCGGTCCGTAGAACGCAGAATCTTTTTTATTTCCGCTGGTCGCGATCGCATCCGCGGCAATTCGAGTATAAAACCGTTGATCACTGGTGTGAAGGCCCAGAGAGTTAAAGATTTCAATTTGTTGATAGCGCTCCGCTGAGCTCGCGGTGACCTGAGATATCTCGGGACTCTCAGCCCGAGTCAGGGTGTCGATGGTTTTTAAATATTGAATGCGCTCTTCAAGGTTCACCGGAGTGTTCAATCCCAAGATCTTTGGAAGTGGCTGGACAGCGAGGTTTCGTGAAAAGTTGATTGAAGCCGGGATCGCTCCAGGCTTTCGGTCGAGTGCGCATAGGAGTCGGGTGATCCGAAGAAGCTCGTCTCGGTCCATCGAGTTGGTATACCCATAGAGGACTTTGGTGCCGAATAAGACTCGAATCCCAATCCCGAAATCGATACCGTCAGAAATTTGATCTATTTTTTTCGACTTCACACTGATGGATAAGGTTTGGTTTTTTTCCACGAAGATATCTGCGAAGCTGGCACCTTCTCCGATTGCACAGTCAATTACTTGTTGGGCCGTTTGTTCATTCAGCATAGTTCTCACAGTATAGGGTGAGTGCAATGCAGCAGAATAGCTGAATCGGATTTTTTAAATAAAAAAGGACAAAAGCTCTCGCATTCGTTAAACTTTTTGCAATGGAGATCATGGGATGAAAATCGCAATATTCAAGGAAATGCGTGCGGGCGAAAAACGGGTAGCAGTGACGCCTCAAATTTGCACGCAATTGAGCAAATTGGGCCATCAAGTGTTAGTGGAAAAGGGCGCAGGAGCTCCCGCACATTTTTCTGACCAAGCTTACGAGCAGGCGGGTGCCCAGTTGATGAGTGACGCGGAACTCATTACAAATGCAGCGGTTTTCGTGCAGATTAATCCTCCTAGCGCCGCTCGGATTGCGAGTCTTCCGGATGGCTCGGTGTTGATTTCCCTCCTTTATCATCGTTCAGACGCAGAAACAGTGAAGGTTCTGAATTCAAAAAGAGTTTCGGCATTTTCACTGGACGCGATTCCCCGAATTTCTCGTGCTCAGAGTATGGATGTGCTCAGTTCACAGGCCAATCTCGCGGGTTATCGAGCCGTGCTTGAGGGCGCTCAAGTCATGGATAAGATTTTTCCGCTCCTCATGACTGCGGCGGGAACCGTGACACCTTCAAAAGTTTTAATTTTCGGAGTCGGTGTTGCGGGTCTTCAAGCCATTGCAACTGCAAAGCGCCTGGGTGCAGTCGTTGAAGCAACCGATGTCAGACCCGAGACCAAAGAGCAGGTTCAGAGCTTAGGTGGGAAGTTTATTGAGGTCACTGGCGCTTCAGTTGGAAGTGAGGGCGGTTATGCGAAAGAAGCGACTGCCGAGTATCGAGCCGCTCAAAGAGCTGCCGTGAATAAGTCGCTAGCACAAGCGGATCTAGTCATTACCACAGCACTCGTTCCAGGAAAAAAAGCGCCGATTCTCGTTGATGACGAACAGCTGGCGCTCATGAAGTCTGGGGCAGTGCTCGTTGATATGGCTGCTGAGCAGGGTGGGAACTGCACCAAGACGAAAGCAGGCGAGATCGTTGAGATTAACGGGGTCCGCATTGTGGGAGCCGTGAACTTACCGTCTTCTCTTGCCAGTAATGCGAGTGAGTTGTTTGGAAGAAATGTATTAGAACTTTTTAAACTCATCGCTCCCAAGGGAGAGATGGTTTTTGATTTGAAAGATGAAATTGTTCAGGGCTGTTTGATTTGTCATCAGGGCGAAATTCGCCATAACCCGAGCTGAGGTTGAGTGTATGGATATTTTAAGTTTTATCGGTGAAAATATTACTTTTATTTATTTGATCGTTCTGATGATTTTTGTCGGAATCGAGCTAATTTCTCACGTGCCCAGTGTACTGCATACCCCGCTCATGAGTGGCGCGAATGCGATTCACGGAGTGGTTCTCATTGGTGCGATCATCGTACTCGGGAAAGCCGGTGAGGATGACCTTTTTAGTAAAGCGGTTGGTTTTGTGGGAGTTGTCGTCGGAACTTTGAATGTTATTGGAGGTTTTGTCGTCACCGATCGAATGCTCGAAATGTTCAAAAAGAAGCAAAAAGGGAGCTCTAAAACATGAACCATCTTTTAGAAATTGCATATCTTTTAGGTTCGATTTCATTTGTTTTGGGTCTGAAGGTCATGGGAAAACCCGATACCGCGCGCAAGGGAAACTTAATCGCAGCGGCCGGGATGGGGATTGCGGTAGCAGGAACCTTGTTTTTAAGTCCAGAAGGGTTTCGCCTGATTCCGAACTTAGGATTAATTTTGGGAGCGATTTTATTCGGTGTTGTAGTCGGAACACTCATGGCGAAAAGAGTTCAGATGACCGCGATGCCAGAGATGGTGTCTCTTTTTAACGGTATGGGTGGATTGTGTGCCGCACTCATCTCCATCATTGAGTGGAAAGATATTCTTCATCATACCTCACCCGAGACTTTGCCCTTGACCCACTACTTGCCGGTCATTGCAGGTCTGATCATTGGGACGGTTTCCTTTACGGGGAGCATGATTGCTTGGGGTAAATTGAATGGCAAAATCGGAGACTTCCGTTTCAGTGGTCAGCAATTCATCAATGCGATTCTCTTAATAGCGATTTTAGCTGCATCTTACCTGAATTACTCAGGCATGGAGGCGAGCCTGACTGAACCTTCAATTTGGTTCTATGCGACGCTTGGACTATCGGTGATTTACGGACTCTTTTTTGTGTTCCCGATCGGTGGCGCAGACATGCCAGTGGTGATTTCACTTTTGAACTCGTTTACTGGAGTTGCAGCGGCTTGCGGTGGGTTTCTTTACCACAATAATGTGATGTTGATGGGTGGGGTGCTCGTCGGGAGTGCTGGAACCATTCTGACTGTAGTGATGTGTAAGGCAATGAATCGTTCTTTGATGAACGTTTTGATTGGTCTTGCAGGGTCAAGCGGTGGTGGTGCAGGAAAGGCCGTGACGGGTTCTGTACGTGAGGTTCAAGCAACGGATGTCGCGATCATGATGAAATACGCATCAAAGGTGATCATTGTTCCGGGCTATGGTCTCGCGGTTGCACAAGCTCAACACATTTGCCATGAACTTGAGAATCTTCTTGAGGCAGAGGGCGTTACGGTGAAATATGCGATCCATCCAGTGGCGGGTCGAATGCCAGGGCATATGAACGTTCTTCTTGCGGAGAGTAACGTGAGTTACGACAAATTAATTGAAATGGAACACATCAATCCGGAGTTCGCGACCACCGATGCGGTGTTGATTGTCGGCGCAAATGATGTGGTGAATCCGGCTGCGAAGACGGACCCCACGAGCCCGATTTATGGAATGCCGATTTTGGATGTGGATCAATCAAAGCAAGTGATTGTTCTGAAGCGTTCAATGAAATCGGGATATGCTGGGATCGAGAATGAACTTTTTTTCAATGCTAAGTGCGGAATGCTATTTGGTGATGCGAAAGAAAGTCTTCAGAAACTCGTGAACGAGATCAAGACGCTCTAGTCAGTAAATTAAAATTAAAAAAAAAGCCCTCGCCACGAAGCCGTGACGGGGGCTTTTTTGTTTTAAGTAGATTCTTAAGCCACAGGCTTATTGAAAGCAGCGGGAGTCAGTTTGAACCGTGTACTGAGCATCCTGGTAATTGCAGGAGTCTCTCAAGATCCGTCCATTTCGATCAATGACGCGATAAAAGGACTGACCATAAGCATTTCCGCCTGGCATGATCTGGCAGAAATTTTGATTCTGTCGATTGTTGGTTTGATTATTGATGTAACTGCATGAGCCCGTGTTCTGTGCGCTTTGGGCAATTTGATAGGCTTGGTAGTAGTCAAAAGTGCTGCCGATCATTTGTCCGTAAGCATTCGTGACCGAGTAGTTGTTTCCAAAGCTATTTGAGAAAATGGTGCAGGGGCCATTCATCGAGCTGGGATAGGAAGAAGGGTAGCTCGGACCGGGATACGAAGGCGCAGGGTAGGAAGGACTTGGATAGTAGGGACTCGGGTAAGAGGGGCTCGGGTAAGAGTGATCATGATCATTGCCCGGGAAATGTCCAGGATAGCTTGGGCCTGAGTAAACAGGTGGCGTGGGGTAGGCGGGAGTGGGTGGGTTCCCATGATAGACCGGGCTTCCGTAAACGGGGCCCGGAGCATTTCCAGGGCCGCCACCGTGTCCGACTGGACTTCCGTAAACGGGCCCTTGTGCAAGTGCAGCACTTGAAAGAATTACAATACTAGCGAGACTCATGAGTAAGCAGGATTTAAAATTAATCATACCAAGGGAACTGCAACACTTGGACCGAAACACGAGTGCATTTGTAACAAGTTTTAACGCAAATGGTCTGATTTTAAGGGCTTTTATTCCAAGCATTTACCGAGCGATTTATTTTAGAGGCGAAAGACTGGGTGGTGAAAAAGCAAAGCGTAAGGATCAGTGATCCCATTTTGGCCCCAAGTTTTTTCAGACACAGCTGAATATGATTCAAATTTTTCTCTCTCAAAAAAAAATGAAAATGATCGAAAATAAATTGTTGACCGTTTTAATCAACAATGAGATTCTGGTTTCACGGAGGACGGATATGAGAAAAAACGCAGCACGTGAGCTGTCTCATGACGCGAGAGACGATAAGCAAGAATGTAAGTGCGTGGGGCCACCACGGTAAGATAGGCACGAGTGAGACACCAAGACGTCGGTGGGGCTCGTGAACCGCTAAGATTGATCCGGCCAGGTCAATAGGTTGCGGCGAAAATGTTCTAAAAATTAAATATGCAGCAAGGTGGGAATTACGAGGTAGGGAGCCTAACTATATACATCAGGCGATGATCCACCCCAACCCCCCTAAATAGCAGTCTTAATGACTCTAGGGCCTGAGCGTTTGTCTCAGGCCCTTTTTTTATTTTTGGGTGCTGATGCGAGTCCAATCAATGGGTTCCACGCCGAACTCTCTGAGGTATTGATTCGTCACTGAAAAAACTTTTGAACCAAAAAAACCGCGATGCGCTGAAAGCGGCGACGGGTGCACGGATTCAAAGGTTCGATGCTTCGAAGTATCAATTTTCAACTTCATTTTTTGCGCGTGAGCTCCCCATAAAATAAAGACCATGGGGGCCTCGCGCGAGTTCAAGGCCGAGATCAACTGATCGGTGAAGATTTCCCAACCCTGATTTCGATGAGAAAGGGGTTCGCCTGAACGCACCGTAAGTACAGTATTTAAAAGAAGTACGCCTTGGCTCACCCAGCCTGTAAGATCGGATTCACCTTTAGTAAGTTGAACTCCTAGATCCTGCTCCAGTTCCTTAAAAATGTTCTTCAGGCTCGGAGGTTTTACTCGTAGTTCATTCGGAACGGCAAAGCTCAATCCCATCGCTTGTCCTTCACCGTGATAAGGGTCTTGACCCAGGATCACGACCTTTACCTCAGGCAAAGGGAGCGATTCAAAAGCCCGAAAAATATGCTTTGATTCAGGAAATACGGTTACGCCTTTTTTTTTCTCATTCTCTAGAAATTGAGACAGAGAGTGATATTCGGGAGATTGAAAAAAACGAGACGTGTGAACCATCCAGTTTTCTGGAATCTCAATTTCCATTGCCGTTTCCTAGGTCATCCACCTTGAAGTCTTGGGGAGAGCTATAGAGCTTGAAAGCTCCTTTATAAACACAGCCCACACGCCAAAAATATTCACCCGTCTTCGGTACTTGAAAAGGGTGGAAATGGGTTTTAATAGAGGCCGAAAAGAGAGGTTTGGTAAAAGTTGGTGATTGAGAAACTTGAAGCTCATATTCAATGCAAATGGGCATTTCCTTCCAAGTGAGAAGGAGGTTTCTCTTTTCTCCTTTTAAGTAGAGAGGTGGCACTAATTGATGGTTTTCGGGTGATGCCAGAATTGGAACTGGAAGCTGCCAGGACGCTTTCTGTTTATCCGATTGCATTGTGCCCCCATCCTTTAACGGAGCTTCCACCCACCATTCGAGACTTCCTTCTTCTTCCGGTGGAATGGGCAATGAAAGGGATGGCGTTTGAGACGTGTAAGTCGCCTTCTTTCCGTGATGCAATGTCGTGATGGTGTAGGGAAGTAGGATGCTGATGCCCGCATCTTTCCATTGAAGGTTTAAGTCTTGTGATGAAATAGCAAGCTCATCCGCGACCACTTTTTTTACAGAAGGAGTGAGAATCTTGATTTTCTCCGCAACTTTCATCACGAGGTTGACCTTTGATAACAAAGGCTTTTCCACCGCAATCTCCTCTGGTTTCTGAGTTGAAGTGGGGCTCACTTTTTTAAGAACTTCTTCCTTTTCGATAATGGCCTCTTCGCGGGCCAAGATTTCGCGAGCACTGTTTAGATTACTTGCAACGACTACAGGGGAGGCTGCAGGGATCGGTGTCGGTGTAGCGGCGGGAGTGGCTGCTACATTCAAAGCTGCAATGGGCGTAGCCGAGGCGATAGCCATGGGGGTGGAGATGGGTAAACTGATCTCTTTTTTTGCAATCACCACGGGAGCAATGGGTTCCTCAGGCGCTTGGGTGGTTACAAAAAATACGGGTTCAGGCTCAGGCGTCATCACAGGTATCGGAGTCGCAACCGGAATCGGAGACGCCAGTGGAGCGCTCGCCGTGAGTGTTTCCTGCAGAGTTGCAGTGGCCATCGGAGTTGGTGTTGCGATGGGAACAGGGGTGGAGATGGGTGCGATGATGGGAGCTGCAATTTCAGCAAGGACTTTTCCTGCGGAGCTTTCGACGACCATGGGAGCCGCGTTTACTTTTGATGCGGCTTTCACAGTTCCGGTCTCAACCGTGATCTTGATTTTTTTCTTTACTCCGCCAATGCCAAAAGATCGAATGGGTTCAATTCGAATCATCGACTCGGGTCCGAGCTCGACGATTTCTCCGCCCGAGAGAGTGATGCGAGTGGTTGAGCCTTTTCCTGTCAGGATGGTGTCGCCTACAAAAACAGGATCGCCGGCGTGAGCGGTATTGAATGCCGTTTCTGCTTCGCCATGTTTTCTAACAGAGCGTTGAAGTCGAATCACTTCACCAATCGGACTTTGAGAAAGGACATCTCTTGAGCCGAAGAAATACTCAGTGAATTGAATATTGAGAGCCAAAAGCACAGAAGGAATAATCAGGAGGAAGATTCCGATCCAGAGAACTATTCTTTCAATCGCTAATGGTTTAGGTGAAATACTTTCTGTCATGAGTTCTTTGAAAACATCACAAAGGTGACGTCGTCTTTAGGGATCGTACCGTTATAAAACGAAAGGATACTTTCAGTAAGGTTTGTGCCCAATTGAAACGTGCTTTTCGGTGTTGCTTTCATGAGTGCTTCTTTCACTCGCAACTTGCCGAACTCTTCGTTGTTAGGATTTAGATTTTCTAAGAGCCCATCGGTGTAAAGGAAAAGAACATCATCCCGAGTAAAAGGAACGACTTGATCTTTGGAGACTTTGAACTCCTCTTTTTCACCCAGACGTGCTCCCAGGGAGCGAAGCATCTCAAGCTTCGGCGTTCCGGATGTATCACTCGCACGGATCACGTAAGGCGGGTTGTGTCCGGCGTTTGCAAAAGTGAGGGTATTATTTGCAAAATGGTAAGTCGCAATAAACATCGTCATGTTGATTTCGCTTTTGGCAGAATCAACAATCA
>CAIOKW010000258.1 GCA_903858975.1 Oligoflexia bacterium
ATTCCGCTTTTCCAGGAATCTGAGACGCGAGTTTAAATTGCCCTCCGAGTGTCTTTTCTTTTTCAAAAAGAGTCACCTGGTGTCCTGCGCGTAAAAGGACGAGCGCAGCATTCATTCCCGCGGGGCCTGCGCCAATGACGGCATATTTTTTTGAAGCAGGGGTGCTGCTCATTTTCCATTCAGTTTCTTCGCAGGCAGAGGGATTCACGAGGCAAGAGGCATGCTTGCCTTCAAAAATATGATCGAGGCAGGCCTGATTGCAGGCAATGCAGGGATTGATCTGTTCAGGATGACCTGCTTTAGTTTTATTGACGAAAGCGGGATCTGCTAAAAAGGGACGCGCCATCGAGATGAGGTCAGCATCGCCACGAGACAAAACGTCTTCAGCAGTCGAGGGATCATTGATTCGATTCGTGGCAATGATCGGCATTTTCACCGCTGCTCTTAATTTAGCCGTGATGCCGGTAAAGGCTGCTTTTGGAACCATGGAGGCAATCGTCGGAATACGAGCTTCATGCCAACCAATTCCTGAATTGAGAATCGTGACCCCTGCGCGCCTCAATTCTTTCGCCAGTTGAACGACTTCTTCAAATGTCGAGCCACCTTCAACGAGATCCAAGAGGGAGAGTCTGAAAATAATCATGAACTCCGCACCTACGCGTTTTCGAGTTTCCTTTACGATCTCCAGTGGGAAGCGCATGCGATTCTCAAAGCTTCCACCAAACTCATCGGTGCGATGATTCGTTCGTGCAGAAATGAATTGATGAATCAGGTAGCCTTCTGATCCCATGATCTCAACGCCGTCATAGCCAGCTAGCTTTGCATTTTCTGCAGCCTTCGCGAAATCTTGAATCGTCCATTTGACCAAAAATCCAGGCATTGCAAAAGGAGTGAAGGGCGTGATCGGAGATTTAATACGAGATGGAGCCACAGAAAGGGGATGGAAGGAGTAACGGCCTGCATGCAAAAGCTGTAAGCAAATTTTTGAGCCATGATCATGAACAGCTTTGGTGAGGCTTTGGTGAGCCCTAGCCCAGCGCTTTGATTTGAATGAGCCGCCGTTTGGAGTGAGGCGTCCCAGCAAGTTGGGCGAATATCCGCCAGTAATGATCAGACCCACACCCCCCCGGGCGCGTTCGACAAAGTATTCGGTCAATTTTGGAAGATTTTTTAAGCTGTCCTCGAGTCCAGTGTGCATAGACCCCATTACAAAGCGATTTTTAAGCTCGGTAAAACCCAGAGAGAGTGGTTCGAAGAGTTTCATAGACTCAAAGTCTAGCGTTTTTTTGATTCCTTCGATACAGTTTTTGGGTATGAAATTACGATCTTTTTTCGGTTCTTTTGCGGTGATCGCCATTATTTTCACTCCCGTTTCACAGGGTGCGACATTCAAGTTTCGCCTGCTAGCTGAGCCCACCACTTTTGACTGGAATTTGGCGAGTACCTCCGTAGAAACCCCACTCATGATGAACCTCATGGAGGGGCTGACTGAAGTAGATCCCAATTTGAAGACCAAGCCCTGCCTTGCCGAAAAAATGGCGGTTTCTAAGGATCAAAAGACTTACACCTTCACCCTCCGTAAGGGGGTTCAGTGGTCGGACGGGGTTGCGCTCAAGGCCCAGGACTTCGTAGAGGGCTGGAAGCGGCTCCTCACTCCAGCGACGGGCGCTCCCTATGCTTACCTTCTTTTTGATGTGGTGGGGGCTGAGGATTTTAATAAAAAGAAAATTGATGATTTCACCAAAGTAGGTGTGATTGCAAAAGATGAAACGACCTTAGTGGTGAAGCTCTCTCGCCCGGTTGCTTATTTCCCTTTTCTCACAAGCTTCTGGCCCCTGTTCCCGATTCGGAAAGACCTGATCGACAAAGAAGGTAACCAGTGGACGAAGCCAGGCAAAATGGTGACCGTGGGACCTTATGTACTCGAAGCTTACCAGATACAGACCAAGATCACGATGAAGGCCAATCCCCACTATTGGAGAAAAATGGGGAACGTGACCGAGGTGGTGGCCCAAATTATTAAAGACAGCGCAACATCACTCAATGTCTTCAAGTCTGGTGGAATCCAGATGATGCAAGACTTTGCACCCAATGATCTCAAGCTTGCGCGACCCATGAGTGAATTTAAAACATTTCCCTATCTGAAAACACACTACATTGCATTTCGCGTAAAGGGCTCTGCGGCTGAGAATCAGAATCTAAGACTTGCGCTCGCTTCCGCCATTAACCGGAAGCCGATTCCTTCTATTTTAAATGGAACCCAAAAGGTCGCATCGAGCTTCATTCCGCCTAAAGTTGTTGGGCATGATCCGAAAATGGGAATCCCCTTTGATCCTATTAAAGCGAAAGAATACTTGAAAAAATCAGGGATGAATCCAGGCACTCTGAAGCTTGAATTGGTAGCCCGCAATGCTGAGCGGCCACAAATCATGGCTCAATACATTCAGAGTGAACTCAAAAAGAATCTTGGAGTAAATTTAGAAATTCAGCTTTTTGATCACAAGGTGTTCAGAAGCCAAATCCAGACAGCAAGTTTTCCAATGATGCTGATGGTGTGGTCTGCTGATTATCCAGATGGAGATAGTTTTCTGGGGCTCTTCGAGTCAGGCACGGGAAATAATCTCACGCATTTCTCAAATCCAAAGTTCGATGAAAATGTGAAGAAGGCCCGAGAGGATTGGAACACGCTGAAGCGGGATTCACTTTACAAAGAGGCCCAGTCGATTCTTCAGATGAGAGAGGCTGCGATCATTCCCCTTTATTATGAGGAGAATGAAGCCCTGGTTTCAAAGAGCGTGAAGGGCTTTTTTATTAACCCGATTGGGTATTATTTTATCAAAGACATTCAGATCTAACGCGCCGCGATTTCGTCTTAATTACGAATGCTTAATGGCCTGTTAAAACCTCTTATTTCCGCTTGCTTGAGGCCTTTGCGCAAGGTATCAACGGGGCATGAAAAAAATCATGCTGCTCTCTTTCCTTTTAGGAGTGACCGTGAATACCTATGCTCAGACACCATCCACTCAAAACTGTGACCTTCTCTATTCTCACCGAGGTGCAGATCTCATGGCGGCAGTGGACTGTTACGGATCCGTGGTTGCTGCATCGAGTGTGGATGCACAGAAGAATTTGTTTGAGAGATCCTTTATCGCGCTTTCTGCGATCGTAAATGATTCGCCGAAGACTCAAGATGAAATCGATGCCATTTCAAAGGCTCTGAAGCTTGTAGATGATTTTTCAAAAAACTTTTCCAATACAGCAGGCTTCTATTACTGGAGAGCGGTTTTCGTCAGTTTCGATGCGATTCAAAGAGATCGGGGCTCTGTTCTTCCTCGGCACCTCTTTGGGGTGATCAAGTCGCTCCAACAAGATTTAAGACAGGCAATTTCGATGGATCCAACCGTTCATGTTTGGGGACCGAATCGAGTTCTGGGAATCATGCACACCCAAATGCCAGGAATTGTCGGAGGAGATAAGGTTCTTGCAGAAAAACTTTTAGCCGAGGCATATCAAAAGGCTCCCCAAATTTGTTCCAATCATACCGCCTACGCAAAAATTCTCATGGTGAACGGAAAAGATGCAGACGCTAAATCTGTACTCACGAAGTTTCTCAGTCTCAGTGATGCTGACTTAAATCCATATCAGGGCGAACCCCTGCGAAATCTTAAGCCTGAAAATGATCGGGACCGCAAGGTAGCCAAAGACATGCTCGATCAGCTCAATAACAACTAGGGTCTTGAATTGAAGCAGGCATTGATTCCATTCATTTTTCTTCTGGCGTTCAGCACTGTGGCCGAAGGGCAGGTCCTTTCCGCTTTCGTGCGCGAGCAAGTGGGTAGTCTTCCTCAGGGAAGATTTATGGTTTCCTATGTCACGCTCTCCTCGTCTATTGATTCCATGTATGGACGGGATGGTGAATCAAAAACGCTCTCGAGCAACTTCAATCAAAACGTCACCTTTCAAAAGATCACTCAAGAAGAACCTGTAAGAGGGAATCAGCTCGCGGGCCTCTTCCTCTCAAATGGTGTGAGCCTTGCCGATTCTGCCGGCAGTTTAAGTGGAGCGATCACTGGAAATGTGACCGGTAAAATTCCAGTGATTGGTTATGGAATTACGGATGATCTTGGTCTCTACGTATCGGTTCCGGTTTTGAACTTTAAGGTTCAGGCTCGTTATCGATTTGATCCGAGCGGCACAACAGCAGGCTTGATTTCCCAGCTCCAGGCCTCCGATCAAGCGTCAGTAGCTGCAGAAGTCAATGCAGCACTGAATACCAGCCTTGAAAGTAAACTCTATCAAGCGGGTTTGAAGTGGGATCCGAATTTAAATCGGGATTACATCGGAGATGCTCAGATCATCTTGATGAAAGTTCTGAAAACAGAGGCTAGCGATTCCATGAAGCAATCGATTCAGCCCGTACTCACTCTTCCGACCGCGAGTGATCAAGATATTCACGATCTTTATGGCTTGAAGGCGGGGGACCGCAGGTGGGGCTTAGGTGTGAAGTACGCGCTTCAGCGCCCGCTTCCTGCAAATCTTCAGCTCAATTTTGGATTATCAGGGACGTATCTTTTTGCCAACACTCAAGCCCGTCGTCTGCCGAAAGATCAGAGTGATGAGTTAAATGAGGATCTGGATCCGAGTGTCAGCGTCAGCGGAGGAACTAAGCTTCAAAGTCAGGTGCAGCTGCGCTATCCCTTCCCTCGATGGGTCGGGCTCAATGTGGGAATGATTTATCAAAAGCGTTGGGCGGAGAGTCTGAATGGGAATCTATTTCAGCCCGAACAATATGCCTTGGCCTCTGCTCGAAGCTCTTATGATTTGCTTTCCAGTTACGCATCCATCGACATCAATTCCATTCAGAGTTTTTTAGAGGGGAATTTCGTGTTTCCGGCATTAGCCGAATTAGGGGTGGGTCTTCCACTTCGGGGTCAAAATGCAATTGCAGAGCCGGTCTTTGAGTTGCAAGGGACGATGTTCTTTTAAGGGAGATGATGATGAAAACAAAACTCACATTCGTAGCACTCTTCCTCCTGACTTCTTGTTCTAAAGATTTGTCACCAGTTCCGGTCACCAATGTACAGCACCAAGAAGCGATGAGCGTTGAAAATCTCAAGTTACTTCGAGTGAAAGAGCTCTTCGTGGTCCTTTTTCCAAAGAACTATACTGTAGATGAATGGAAATTCATTTTCGATGAAACCAAGGAACTGAGTGCGAATAAAAAACGACTTCGCGCCTTAGAGGGAATGGTCGATGCCGAATCACAAGACGTGCGGGCTAACTTAATTGGAAAGAATGCGGATCTCCTTACTGATCTGGGTAACAAAAGCCTATTCATGATGAGTTGGAGTGCGTCGGATGAGAATTGTAAGATCAAAGACTCCTTAAAAGTCGTTTGCAGGCCCTCTAATTCGGATAATCCACTGAATGGTGGACTGCCAAAGAATTTAGAGCCGCTCAGTTTCGAAGTTCCTGATCCCGTCCGTTCAGACATTAAGACGCCTTACTTGCTCATGCGGCTAGAACAAAATGATGTGAGCCGTGGGCCTTGGTACCGTCTTGATTTAAGGCTGAAGGTTGAATCGCTCAGCGATGATGAGAAGTGGTTTAAAGGGGATGTCGTGCCCGCAAAGGGGAGCTCGTTTATGGGGCAAGATGGAGCGATGGCAACAGAGTTTTTTCCATATGGGTATTCAGAGTTAACTCTCAGTCCATAAGTTCGGGTGGGTGTGTAGATCAGGCCCCATCACTCCTGGGGGAATTGCAGTCGTGATGGGGCCTGATCTACACACCCACCTACACCAGGTCATTCAGGCGTGATGGGGCCTGATTTACACAGCCTCATGCACCGGACATTAGA
>CAIOKW010000259.1 GCA_903858975.1 Oligoflexia bacterium
AGTGGAATAAGAGTAAGCTTGCAAAAGAGCTTGGAATTTCACGAGCGGGACTCATTATGAAGGTTGAGAAGTATGCCCTCGATAAGCGAAAGCTACGTGAGGGTGAAGGTGGCGGTAGCGGAGAAGCGGCCTAAGCCTAGATTGAAACCATTAGAAACAAAAAGAGCGTGGGCTGAATCGGCCCACGCTCTTTTTGTTTCTAAGTTGATTCTTTTAGGGCTATTCCCAAATCTGATCTTCGCCTTTAAGCCATGCTTTAACGTTTTCAGTGGTCACTGATTTCGGACGCTCAAGCGGGAATCCGAGTGCACGTGACCAGCAAAGAGAGGCAAGTACTCCGAGCGCGCGGCTCACACCAAACAGCACGGTGTAGTATTCATATTCTTCCATTCCATAATGAAGGAGAAGCGCTCCAGAGTGAGCGTCCACATTTGGCCATGGATTTTTGATCTTACCCAGTGATTGAAGAATCGGGGGAACGGTTTCGAAAATCTTCCAAACCGTGTTCACCATCTTGTCGTCCGCCATGTGTTGTTTTGCAAACTCTTGTTGAGCGGTGAAGCGAGGGTCCGTTTTACGGAGTACTGCGTGCCCGTATCCAGGAACCACTTTTCCTTCGGAGAGTGTCTTTTGAACGTAAGCCGCGATTTGTTCTCCGGTAGGAGCATCGGTGCCGATGCTCTTTTGCATCTCTACAATCCATTTGATGACTTCTTGGTTTGCGAGCCCATGAAGGGGGCCTGCAAGTCCATTCATCCCTGCTGCAAATGACAGATAAGCATCAGAAAGCGCAGATCCTACCAGATGAGTGGTGTGCGCTGATACGTTTCCGCCCTCATGATCTGCATGGATCGTGAGGTAGAGGCGCATTAATTCTTTGAAGCCATCTTGATCGAAGCTTAACAGATGCGCAAAATTTCCAGCCCAGTCCAGGGTTGGATCTGCGTTGACTGCTTTGCCTGCACGGTACTTGCGACGATAAACATAAGCTGCAATCGCAGGAAGTTTAGCGATGAGATTCATGGAGTCTTCGTAGGTGTGACTCCAATAGTCTTTTTTGTTTACGCCTTCAGCGTATTTTTTAGAAAAAATAGATTCTGTTTGAAGGGCCATCACGCCAACTACAAATTGAGTCATGGGATGAGTGGAGATCGGAAGTGCATCAATCGCCTTGAACACATGATCCGGCATGTTCTTCGCGCGCTCTGCCCAGTCAAGACTCAGGGCTTTAACGTCTTCTTCGGTGGGAAGTTCGCCCGTCATCATTAGATAAAAAAGGCCTTCGGGGAGCGGCTCAGTTCCACCTTTTACTTTTGGAAGTTTTTGTTGAAGTTCAGGGATCGTGAATCCGCGAAAGCGAATCCCTTCCTGAGCATCGAGGAGAGAAGTCTCGTAGACCATCCCAGTGATCCCGCGCATCCCTTGATAGGCTTGTGCGAGTTGCACTTCGCCGATTTTTTTCGTGCCGTGCTCCTTGATGATTTCTTTGATTTCGTTCGCAGCTGCGTCCGCTTTTGCTTTAAAGAGACTCTTCAGTTTTTCCATATCTCTTTTAAAGTAGGATATTTATGCGAAATCCACACTAGAAAAAAGGAAATATAAGTCTTATTTCATTACGCCAAAAGGATAGCGGAATCCATCGAAGTCAACACCACCGGCCCCGGGGCCGGATTCTTTCGGATTCAATGGGAAGCGGAAGCGAAGGCCGTACTCAGTAACGGGAGAGGGGCTCATGCCCCCTGATCCAGTCCCGTATTCGAGACTCATAGCGGCTGCGATTTGGAATTCCGGAATGACCCGCCAAATCAGGCCCGCCTCACCCATATAGGCATGAGTGCCTGAATTGAGGTGGAGGCTCGTCAGGCCCTCTTGCGGTTTGCTCACCCAGGTGAGGGGCGAATAGCCTGCTCCCACGAAAAACCGCCAGATTTCGAGTCGAACCCCTAAGTGGAGGGTTCCCATGGCAAGGGGGTCAGAGGTGCTACTAATGGAGGAGGTGCTGAAGCGGGTTTGAAGTCCAAGGTCAAGGTGTCCTAAGCGCCTTTCATGTGTAATCGGCGTATAAATACTCAGGCTCCCAACGAATCCACTGTTGGTCGAGCTTGCTGCGGCCTGCTGGAAAAAGATGTCAGCCTTGCTGAAAGAGGCAAGCCCTGTTCCGGCCTCAATATAGGTAGAGGCATCGGCCCTAGTTCCAAGCAGTGCTAAGGCTAGAAATGAGTAAAATCGAAGTTTTCTAGGTCGACCCATCACTGGTCCAGTTTACTGTGATTCAAGCGATTCCGCCCTCGGCAATAACTGCCTAACGCAAAAGGCATGAAGGTTGCTTCAAAACGAGGGTATGCAATTCAAAAATAGAGATGATGCTGGCCGTTTATTAGCTCAACAGATGAGCATGTCCCTCTTTCCTGATGCCTATGTGCTTGCGCTTCCGAGAGGAGGGGTGCCGGTCGCGGCGCCGATTGCGCGGAAGCTCAAGGCTCCTTTCGATGTACTTTTGGTGCGGAAGCTTGGCCACCCTCAGCAGCCTGAGTATGCTCTGGGAGCATTGGTCGAGGATGGAACACTTTGGATGAACCCAAGTTTTTCAGAGACTGGGCGAGTGAGCGAAAAAACTCTGGAGCACCTTAGGAAAACAGAGGGGGAGCGCATTGCGAGTCAAAAGCAGGTTTTTAGGGAAGGGCGCGAGCTTCCGAACTTAAAAGATAAAACCGTGATCCTGGTCGATGATGGAATTGCTACGGGAGCAACGGTGATGGCCGCCGTTAAGAGTTTAAAGAAACAAGACTGCGGCAGAATTGTAGTGGCGGTTCCGATTTGTGCAGCAGATTCAACGGATGCCATTCGGAAGGAGGGCGCAGAGGTTTTTGCCTTAGTGGAGACTGATCAATTGCAGGCCGTAGGACTCTGGTATCAGGACTTTTCACAGGTGGAAAATGAGACGGTTCTTCGAATCTTAACTGATTTTAGGGCGCCTCCTCCGGCTGAAGTGAATTCTTCTGCGAGCCTGAAGAAGAGTTCGAAGATGGTGAGCACCATCGCTGATCTCCTTCAGCCGCTTGAGATTGACGAAGACTTGGCTCCACTTCTCCAGCACGTCAAAGATAAGCGAGTGGTGATGTTGGGAGAATCCACGCATGGGACGTCTGAATACTATCGAATCCGTGACCGAATTTCGAGATACCTCCTTCGGAATCACGGGTTTTCTTTCGTTTCAGTTGAAGGGGATTGGCCTGATCTTGAAAAGCTCAATCGCTATTCGAGCAAGGGACGCGGAAGAAGTGCAAAAAGTGTGATGCAAGCGTTTCGCCGTTGGCCTACTTGGATGTGGGCCAATGAAGAAGTCGTTGAATTTGTCGAGTTTTTGAAATCCGAGAAATCAGTAAGTGAGTGTGGATTTTATGGCTTGGATATTTATTCACTTTTCGAGTCGATTGATTCAGTGCTGGAATATGTCCAGAAGGTGAATCCGTTTCTTTCGAAAGCCATGAAGGCTCGCTATTCCTGCTTTGAGCCTTTTGAGCGCGATGAGTATGCGTACGCGCGCTCTTTACAGCGGATTCCTGAGGGATGCTCAGCGCAGGTGATGCAAAACCTTGATGCGATTTTAAAGATTCGTCTTGAAAAAGGCCAAGACCCAGACGAGTACTTTGGAGCAGAGCAAAATGCACGAATTGTGGTGAATGCCGAAAATTACTACCGGGCCTTGTTGAGTGGGGATGAGTTATCTTGGAATGTGAGGGATAGTCATATGCTCGATACGCTCGAGCTCTTGCTCGATCGCTGCGAAAAAATGGGGCGATCTTCGAAGGGTATTGTTTGGGCTCACAATACTCATGTGGGGGATTATCGCGCAACCGATATGGAGCGAGAGGGCTATGTCAATCTGGGGGGACTTGCTCGGAAGACCTATGGTGAATCTGACGTGGGATTGATCGGGTTTGGAACTTATAGCGGGAAGGTGGTGGCCGCTCAAGCCTGGGGAGGCAAAGAGCAAGTAATGGTCGTTCCTCCAGCACAGAAGGATACCTATGAGGCCTACTTTCATGAGGCGCTCCAATTACGAAAAATGAAACAGGGCTATATTTTGATGGGCCCTCAAGAAAAAGAAGGCATTCTGAAGGAGATTCATGGGCATCGCGCGATCGGTGTTGTGTATCACAATCAGCGTGAGAATCGGGGGAACTATGTTCCTACCTCCCTTTCTCATCGCTACGACGCGTTTGTCTTCGTGGATCAGACTTCTGCATTGCACTCCCTCCATGCACTTCATGAGCACGGAAAATTCCCAGAAACCTGGCCGCAGGGAATGTAGGGGGCTTAAGGTCCCAGGGCTTGGGACATATGGGGTTCCCGAATCTACAAAGTGCAGCGCTCCTTTGATAAAAGGGAAGGCGAGCCTGGCACAGAATCTGCTTATTATAGAAGTGCCGCTAACGAAAGAAGGTGGCAGAAAAGGAGCGATACTCGATCGATGTTCCAGTGGGTGTGAGTCCCACCGTAGAGGTTGTTCAGTTGCTACGAAGCGGTGAGGAGGATGAACAGAGGTGACTTTGTTTCATGCGAATCATAAAAAGGCCCTTTGCAAATAGTGGGTCAGCGTAAAGTCAGGTTGCAGCGAAAGCGAATCTCAAAGAAAGTGCGATGACATTCTTTCATAAAGCAAAGATGGGGAGTGTGGAGGCGCCGAGTGAAGACTGAATCTTCACGAAGGCAGTATTGTGAGCAAAGGACTGGATAAACGCAGCTCATGAGTTTCCATTGCACTGAGAGAGCGACATGACTTGAAGGAGCAGAGATGAAAGTACGGAACTGCTTTGGGTTTGGTGAGGTGCTTCAGCCTTGCCTAAGTCTTCTGAAGAAGTTTCCTGCGAGGGAAGCGAAGGCAGAAGTTGAACCGGAAGTAGGTCAGTGAGGTCGATAAGCTTTGATGGTTGGAGTAGTATAAGCCAACCGGAGCGAGGACCTCAGGAGTAGGAGGAACGTAGAGGGTTTTGGTCACTCATTAGTATTATCGATGAGTGAAAGGTGAACTCCGAGCGAACTTCCGAATGGCGGTGTGTTTCGATATCGAATGCACTAAGGGAAATTCGCCAACTGTTTTTGTCTAACGTACGCTTGAAGCGAGCTTAACTTGGATGGAAAACGGGAATGCAATTCCTGGAGAGCTAACTCTCAGAGCCGCAGCGGGGAAAACCCAACATGCGGTAAGATAATAGGGAGTGGTGGAAACGCAAGCGTCTGCTTGTAGCGCCACCACTCTCCTTTTTTTCCTTAAATCCCATAAAATGGAATACTTCCTCATGGCGCTTGCGCGATGCAGCAAATAAATCGGCAATGGCTCCATCCCCTTGTCATTTTTCGACTGAAAAATTCTGCAGTTTCAGGGTAGATTAGCCCCCATTATGTCACAGAATGCCAATGAAGTTTTGAAGGATCGCGAACGTTTAGCAGAGCTCGGGGGCGGGCTTGCACGGATTGAAAAACAGCACCAATCAGGAAAGTTGACCGCGCGTGAACGCGTGGAGCTTCTCTTGGATCCAGGAAGCTTTGTTGAACTCGATAAATTCGTCACTCATCGCTGTACTGATTTCGGAATGGAATCCCAAAAGTTTTATGGCGATGGAGTCATCACCGGCTATGGCACGATCAATGGCCGCAAAGTGTGCTTGTTCTCTCAAGACTTCACCGTTTTTGGAGGATCTCTTTCAGGGGCCCACGCGAGCAAAATTTGTAAGGTGATGGACCTTGCTTTGAAAACAGGAGTCCCCGTTATTGGTCTTAATGATTCAGGCGGTGCGCGGATTCAAGAAGGTGTTGAATCTTTAGGTGGCTACGCAGAAATATTTTGGCGAAATGTTCAGGCCAGTGGCGTGATTCCACAAATCAGTTTGATCCTAGGACCGTGCGCCGGGGGAGCGGTGTACTCTCCTGCGATCACAGACTTCATCGCGATGGTGGATGGTTCTTCTTACATGTTTGTGACTGGGCCTGATGTGATTAAGACTGTGACTCATGAGGAAGTGAGCAAAGAAGATTTAGGTGGGGCTGAAACCCACGCCTCTACGAGTGGCGTATGCCAATTGGTTTATGCAGATGAGCGCGCTATGTTTGAAGGTACTCGTAGGCTCCTCGATTTCCTTCCCTCCAATAATCTGGATCAAGCACCTCGAAAGGTGAGCGGAGATTCTGCAGATCGACTTTGCAGTCGTATTTCAGAAGTGCTCCCGGATGTATCAACCAAGCCTTATGATATCCGCCATATCATTGAAGATGTGATTGATGACGGAGACTTCTTAGAGGTTCATCAAACTTATGCTGCCAATATTGTGGTTGGGTTTGCTCGTTTAAATGGTCAGACGATTGGTGTAATCGGAAATCAGCCAGCCCACCTCGCAGGGTGTTTGGATATTGCCGCTTCATCAAAAGCAGCACGATTTGTTCGCTATTGTGATGCGTTTAATATTCCACTCGTTACCTTTGTCGATGTCCCAGGGTTTTTGCCGGGAACTGCGCAAGAGTACGGCGGAATCATTCGCCATGGAGCAAAGCTCCTCTATGCATACGCGGAAGCAACGGTTCCTAAATTAACCGTGATTACTCGTAAAGCCTACGGTGGGGCGTATGATGTGATGTCCTCTAAGCACATTCGCGCTGACTTAAATCTCGCGTACCCCAATGCTGAAATCGCAGTGATGGGTCCAGATGGCGCCATTAATATCCTATACCGTAAAGAGATTGCTGAAGCGGAAGCCGCAGGCAAAGTGCTTGAGGCTCGAGCAAAACTAGTGAATCACTACAAAGAGACTTTTGCCAATCCTTACAAAGCGGCAGAGCTTGGCTATGTGGACGAGGTGATCGATCCGAAATTCACCCGTGTCCGATTGATTCAGGGACTTGAACTCCTCGCGGGTAAGCGCGAAGCGGGACCTAAGCGTAAACACGGAAATATTCCACTTTAATAGGGTAGAGATCATGAAATTTGAATTTAAAAAAAGAGAGCCAGTGCTCATTGCCAATCGCGGTGAAATTGCCATTCGAGTCGCTCGAACTGCAAAGATGCTTGGTTTTGGAACAGTGGCGGTCTATTCCGATGCCGATCGATTCTCAGAGCATGTGAAGTTTTGTGATCACGCCGAATACATTGGTGAGTCAGAGCCGAAATCGAGCTACCTGATTGCCGAGAAGATTATTGCAGCTGCGAAGAAGCATGGCGCGAAATACATTCATCCGGGTTATGGATTTTTGTCTGAACGTCCGCATTTCGTAGAAGCGGTAGAAAAAGCAGGACTCGTATTTGTGGGACCTTCCGCTGAATGTATGCGCGTGATGGGGGATAAGATCGAAGCGAGACGAACCGTGGATCGCCTTGGGGTTCCTCGTGTTCCTGGAAGTCCAGGAGCGGTCAAAGATGCCGTTGAAGCTTTAGAGTTCGCAAAAACAGTGAAGTTCCCGGTTCTGCTTAAGGCCACTGCGGGGGGCGGTGGAAAAGGAATGAGACGGGTAGATACTGAAGCAGAACTCCTTTCGGCATTTGAATCTGCGTCTCGCGAAGCACTCAGTGCATTTGGTGATGGCGCAATGTATGTGGAAAAGTACATTTTGGAACCTCATCACGTTGAAGTTCAAGTTTTTGGGGATGGCACAGGTGGCGGAATTCATTTAGGTGAGCGTGAGTGTTCTATTCAGCGCAGGCACCAAAAGGGTTGGGAAGAATCTCCCGCTCCCATTTTAGAGCAGTATCCTGAAACGCGTGCAAAGATGTTTGAGTGTGCGGTAAAAATCACACGAGAAATCAATTATGCGGGGGCAGGAACTTTTGAGTTTATCGTGGATGGCGCGGGTGATTTTTATTTCCTTGAAATGAACACTCGTCTCCAGGTCGAGCACCCCGTGACTGAATGGGTGACCGGAATTGATCTCGTTGGAATGCAGTTACTCCTAGCGTCCGGTGAGCTTACGCTTCCTAGGCAAGAGACCATCGTTCGAAATGGTGCTTCAATAGAGGTGAGGATTTATGCGGAAGATCCGCAAAACTTTCTCCCGGCACCCGGGAAAATGGGAAAGATCACGCAACCCAATGGGCCGTTTCTTCGCTGGGACTCATCGTATGAAATTAAAGGCGAAGTTTCGATGTTCTATGATCCCATGATTGCGAAGCTCTCGGTTTGGGGGCGGGATCGTGCGGAAGCTGTGGCTCGTATGCGAGTCGCGCTGGATGAGTTATCCATTGAAGCGCCCAAAAACTCACAGGGTGAAATCAAGGGTTCTTTGAAAACGAATGTGACCTTTCTTCAGCGACTTGCGCGCTGTGAGGATGTGATTGCAGGTAGAACCACGACGGATCTGATTCCTCGAAATCCTTCCCTTACGGAATCAAAGACCAGCCTTGAAACGGATGATGCAACGGCGATAGCGCTTGCGATTTTGCGTCTCACTGAAAGCATGGATTCAAGTGAAGGCGGGGACACAGCCGTCGGAAATCAGAGCCTCTGGAATCAGCGAGCGAAGTGGGAGAGTATCCGATGATTGAAGGTAAAATTGGTAAAAAAACACTCGTATTTCTTTCAAATCCCAAAGGCCGAGCGGGTGAGACGGAAGTAAAGCTTTCAGATGGTCGCATCGAGAAGGTGCGCTGGGTTCGTGATGAGCAAGGGATTTGGATTGAGAGCTCTCAGGGTTTTTTGGGATTTGATGTGAGAAAAACCCAGAATGATCTTGGATCGACTGAATATGAACTCATGCGAAGGAAGCACGCCTCTGTCACTTCAGGCCTATCTTTCTTGAAGGCGGGCGAAGCACTTGATTCAAATAGCGGCAACCAAAACAAAAAAGGCGCTCGGGTAAAATCTCAGATGCCAGGAAAGATTGTTCGGGTTTTGGTGAAGCCAGGCCAAGAAGTTAAAAAAGGGGAAGCCGTAATGGTGATGGAAGCCATGAAGATGGAAAATGAGATTAAGTCTCCGCAGGATGGCGTCATTAAGGATGTTCGAGTTTCTGAAGGTCAAGCGGTTGAAACCGGCGCTGAGCTTCTGAACTTTGCTTGAGTTTAACTATGACGAAGAACACTCGCCTTGTTTATTCCACTGATCCGACGCTCAATCAGAAATGTCCTAAGTGTAAAGAAGTGGTCTCAGAGTGTACCTGTGAACCTGAGGTTGATCCAAAGTCTTATCAGTTTGTAGCCGTTCTTCGAATGGAGAAACAAGGTCGCGGTGGAAAGACCGTAACTGTGATCGATCGCCTTCCAAAGAATGAGATTTTTTTGAAAGAATTGACGACACTCCTTAAAAAGAAGTGCGGAACGGGTGGGACCTACTTGATGGATGGTAAAGAGGGTGTGATTGAGATTCAGGGCGACAAGCGCGATCTGATTCGGCCGCTCCTGCTCAAAGAGGGAATTAAATCGAAGGGCTAGGTGCTTCGGGCAGTTCAGCAGCCTTGTTCGATTTCCGTTCGTATAATTTTATTTTGTTTAAGAGTGAATTTAAATTAAAGGGCTTTTCGACCCAACCAATAGCGCTAATGTCTTTTGCGCGTTGTTCAGCATCACCCGCGGCTGTGAGAACCACAATCGGTGACATGTGATCGTGCTTATTTAAGAACTCAAGGGCAAACTCCCAGCCATTCATGATGGGCATCTTCATATCGAGGAGGATGAGATTCGGGATCATACCCATTTTCATAACTTCCATTGCGGCAAAGCCGTTGTCTGCTGTGAAGACTTGGTAGCCCTCAGACTCCAAGTATTCTTTAATGGTGAGAAGGAGTTCCGCTTCGTCATCAATGACGAGAATCGTTTTGCCATTGGGTTTTGGGTTCATAGTTTTTCCTCTCTTGGGAGTTCGAAAAAGAAAGTGCTCCCTTCACCGAGCTTACTTTTGAGTCCAATTGTACCCCGGTGAAGTTCGATGATTCTTCTACAGATGAATAGCCCTAAGCCTAATCCTCCTGATCGGTCAGCAAGCTCGACAGAACCCCGTGAAAAGGGTGTGAAGAGGACCCCTTGTTCCTGATCTGAAATACCAGGACCATAATCTTTTACGCTTAACCGAACTATTTTAGGGTTAACGGTCAAATCCACCTCAATCGGGCTTTCGACTGCAGTATATTTACTCGCATTATCCAAAAGGTTTGAGATGACTTGATAGATTCTAAGGCTATCAATATTAAGGTGAATGGGAGTCTCAGGCTTCGTAAAGCTAATCTTGCGATCTGGCTTCCTCAGCTTGAAGTCTCCAATGGCATCATGAATGGGGCTTGAGATGTCGGTGGGTTTCAAATTGAGGGTGAGCACACCACGCTCCAGGCGTGAGACGTCAAGGAGATCAACCACGAGGCGGCTGATTCGCTCCGCTTGAATCGCAAGACGTTTCAAAGTGGAGAGTTGTACAGGATTCCCTTTTTCTAGCTGTTGTTCTGCAAATTGAATGAGGAGCGTAAACACCGTAATGGGAGTGCGAAGTTCATGTGCGGCCACATCTAAGAAACGAGATTTCATGATCGTTGCTGTTTCAGCAGTTGCTCGTGCTCGCTTCAGTTCCGTCTCCAATTGATGTCGATCGGTTGTATCGAGCAGCACCAGTATTCCTGCAATGATGTTTCCACTGGGGCCAAAGATGGGAGCTGCATTCACCCAAACGACCCGCTCCTCGAAGTTGGGAAGCTTAATCTTAAACTCTTGGCTAATCTTTTCTTGCTGAATGAGCGCGCGATTGAGTGGCATTTCTTCGGCTTTGACGGGAGAGCCATCCAGGTGGGTCATTTTCCAAAACGAGATGAGTGTGGATGCATCGATGTCTTCGATTTTTTCGCCAGGTAGACCAAACTTCATCATGAATGCAGCCTGATTAATATATTTGAGTCGATTGGTCCGCGCATCGGCAATCACCACCCCTGCCTGGCTCTGATTGAGTGCGGCTTGCAGTAATCTTGTTAATTCAGATAGGTCCTCTTTGATTTTTTTCTCCTCAGTGATGTCAGTAAAATTAACGACGATTTCGCTGAGCTCACCTTCGGCATTCAATTCAGGATAGGCGTTGCAGAGTGCCCAAACGACTCGATCTTCTTCAGGACGAAAGATTCCCACCAATTGATTTTTAATGGGCGCTAAGGAATTCTTGACTCGATTGACGGGAAACTCACTGAGTTGCATAGTGGAGCCATCCTCATGAATAAATCGCCAATGAGTATCGCTCGCAACACGCCCCTTGATTGACTGGGCGGTCAGGCCCAAGAGTTGTGCTGCCAATTGGTTTGAATAGAGGACCGTGGTATCGGGAGCATGGACGACGACGCCCACCCTCAAGTTCTCGAGCAATTTACTGAATCCGGGTTCACCACCGCGCATTACTCTTTCCAAGGAATCAGCAGCAATTGGGTGCGTTTTTCCGATCATTAATGATGGTTAAGCAAAAGAGGGACCAGGCTATGCTCAGGGGTGATGGATCTGAGGGCTCAAAAGCGGGTAGGGATTGGAAATAATGGCCCAAGGGAGGGTCTCATCGCTGCCTTTACCTTGATTTTAAAACGATTATTGAATATATCCTTTTCCAAACAACCACCGGGTTTGGAGCCCGGAGAGGAGTAATCATGAAGTATTCGATCTCAGCGTTTTTCTATTTTACGCGTCTCACAAATTTAGAATCCATTAAATCGGAATTAGAGCAAAAAGCAAAAGAGCTCAATATTAAGGGATTGATGATCCTTGGGGCTGAGGGGATCAACTCCACGAGTTCTTCCAGCTCGAAAGAAAATCTAGAAACATTTAAGAGCTGGATCCGAGAACGATTTCAATGTCCGGATATTATGTTTAAAGATTCGTACAGCGATCATCCTCCGTTTCGTCGCTATAAGGTGAAAATTCGGGATGAGATTGTGACCACCGGAATCCCAGAGATGATGCCACCACGAGGGAAAAATTATCATCTGAGTCCGGATGAGTGGAGCCGTGTGATGAAAGAAGATCCCGATGCAGTCGTGATCGACACCCGAAATTGGTATGAATACCAGATTGGGACTTTCAAGGGAGCCTTGAATCCCAATATTGAAAAATTCACTGAATTTCCTGAATACATTGAGAAGCAAGGAATTACGAAAGAAAAGAAAATGCTCATTTTTTGCACCGGGGGAATTCGATGTGAAAAAGGAATTCTTGAGCTTCAAAATCGTGGATACAATAATGTGTACCAGCTTGAAGGAGGGATTCTCAATTACCTCGAGCAAAAACCAAATGATCAATTTGAAGGGGAGTGCTTCGTATTTGATCATCGAGTAGCGGTTGATCAAAACCTGCAACCCTCAAAACGCTACAACCTTTGCCCGCACTGTGGTCAGCCCGGAGACATTCCTGTGACCTGTGGTCGTTGTGACTTTAATGAAAAGATTTGTACGGATTGCAGTAAGGCCGAGTTCAAAAAAGAGACCTGTTCTAAGAATTGCGCTCATCAATGGCAATTGAACCCGGGCAGGAAAGGAAACCGACAATTGCTTCCCTTTGAACTCGAGAATATGGGAGCAGAGCTGGGCGCAGAGAGTCCGGTGAAAGAAATTAGGGTGACGAAAAAAAAGGTCGTCCGATTGAACGAGAAGGGCGAAGCTGAAACGCTTACGGTCAAATAGATGAAAGTCTTACTGGCGGGTGCCACGGGTCTTGTGGGTTCAGAGCTCTTAAACCTTCTAGAGCGAGAAACAGCGATCACTGAAATCTATGTACTCTCTCGACGAAACATTGAATCCACGAGTGCGAAGGTGAAAATCCATCTCGCGAATTTGGGGCCTCCATATCTGTCTTCGGTTCAGGGAATGGTATTTGATGCGGTATTTTGTTGCTTAGGGAGTACGATTCGGGCTGCGGGGTCACAGGCGGCTTTTCGTAAAGTCGATTTGGAGGCGGTCTTAGATTTAGCCCATTTTACGGAAGGGTCAAAATCTCGCTCATTTTTGGTCATTTCTAGTTTAGGCGCAAGCCCACGCTCTTTCAGTTTCTATTCAAGAGTGAAGGGGCAAATGGAGTCAGGAGTGAGTGGGCTTATGATTCCAAGCGTGAGTATCTTAAGACCTTCACTCTTGATGGGCCATCGTGCTGAATCTCGCTTCGGTGAGAAAGTGGGCGAGGGAATCTTAAAGATGACTCAGGGTCTTCTCCGTGGCTCTTTCAAAAAGTACCGGGCAATTGAAGCTCGGAGGGTCGCGCGCGCACTGTTGCGTTTATCCTTGCACCTTTACCCAGGCGTTAAAGTCTATGAAAGTGATGAAATTGAGGCGATGGCAGGAGTCGATTAAAATCGCAGCTTCTTAGTCAGCATCACTTCGCCATTGAGATCGTATTCTTTTAACTCCCAATGATCTGAAATTCGTTCCAAAACAGCAAATCCAAAGCGCGCAATAAGGTTTGATTCTTTCAATCGGGTTCCGTCGATTTCAGAACCGACTGGAGATTGCCTTGGGTTCTTAATCAATTCGGTCCCACTGTTTCCGACGACAACTTGGGTGGCCCTTCCATCTTCATAGGTAGAAAGGTGAAAAAGGTGCCAGTGACCCGCGAAAACTAGTTTTACACCCTCGACTGCTCCAATCGGATCAGTGGATTCATCTCCCCAGAGAGGGCGATGGGTGAGGAGCACTGAGTTCTTTAAGTGAAGGGATTTCAGAGAATCGAGCCTTCTTTTTGAAATCGCATTTTGTGAGGAATCCAGCACTGCGAGATTTAAGTGATCAAAGTGGATTTGATACGGTTCGGGCTCTTCAATGCACACGGGATTAAATGGATTCGGGTCTAAAAGACGCATGAATCCTTCGCCGGCGCGAGTGCAGGATTCATGATTTCCCCTGACGAATACCCACGGAGATTGCGACAAGAGTTTTTCTGCTGGAGCAAAAAGATCCGCATTCCAGGATCCCCAAGTGTCTCCGGATGGAGACTTCTCACATCCGGGCACGCCCGGAGGGCAAGCTGATTCTCGATAAAGATAATCGCCCACATGAATGACGAGATCGGGGTTCATCGAGGCAGCAAGTTCACTGATTTTTAGGAAAGGCCAGGTTTTTGGATCGTTGCAATTTTGAACCCAGGCCGTCGCTTTTGTTTTTCCTTTTACGCGACAGCCGGTATCACCGATGATGACAATTTTCTTGGGATCAGAACTCACGCGGGGCAGGGTCCGGTTCCCGACTTTGATCTCCTTTGCATCCTTTGGCAAAGAAAACTCACACACCTTAATTTCAAATTGGGGTTTGTCCTCGGAGGTAATTCGAGGCTGCATTTTTTCTAGAGTCCCGTTGATTGAAATCTCAGGGCACGCAGCCTCACGAGTAATCACTCGGGCAATGGCTTTGCCATCTGCACCGAGAGTCACGAAGCTGCTCAGCAGAAGCTCTGATCGATTTTCTTTTGATGGAAGCATCGAGCAGGAGTTCAGCAAAAGGGCAAAGGCGAGAAGCGGAGCTTGAAGTTTGAGATTCATGTAGCCCCATGCTCTCAGACTTTTTACTCCC
>CAIOKW010000260.1 GCA_903858975.1 Oligoflexia bacterium
ATTTCCCACCCCGATGCCGGGAAGACCACCCTTACCGAGAAACTCCTTCTCTACGGCGGAGCGATCCACTTGGCGGGTGCCGTTCGAGCCAAGGCCAATCAGCGCCACACCACTTCTGACTGGATGGAAATTGAAAAGCAACGGGGGATCTCCATCAGTACTTCCGTTTTGCAGTTTGAATACAACGGAACCATCATTAACCTCCTCGATACTCCAGGCCACAAAGACTTCTCCGAGGACACCTATCGAACCCTCATGGCTGCTGATGCGGCCGTGATGCTGATCGATGCTGCAAAAGGGGTCGAGCCTCAAACTCGTAAACTCTTCGAAGTCTGCCGCATGCGTGGAATTCCCATTTTCACGTTTATTAACAAAATGGATCGCCCCTCTCGTGAACCCTTGGATCTACTCGACGAGCTTGAAAAAATTCTAGGAATTCGATCTTGCCCGATGACCTGGCCGATTGGATCAGGGGATCGCTTCCGCGGAGTTTATGATCGCCAATCTCAAGAAATTCACTTCTTCCAAAAGGACCAAGAAACAAAAGGAAAGAAAGTTGAATCGAAGAAAATGTCCGGTGTCGAAGATCCGGAATTCCTAAAATCCTTAGGCGGAGAAAAAAACGATACCTACGAAGCCAAAGAACTTTATGAACAGTTCAAAACTGAACTTGAGCTTCTTGAAATGGCGGGAGATGCGTTTGACTGGGATCGTGTATTAAAAGGCGACCTCTCCCCGGTTTTCTTTGGTTCTGCCATGAATAACTTCGGGGTAGAGCGATTTTTAAACCGATTCATCGAATTAGCACCCACTCCGGCACCCCGCTCTACGGGTGAAAAAGAGATTGAGCCTACGAATCCCAAGTTCTCTGCATTTGTATTTAAGATTCAAGCGAACATGGATCCCGCTCATCGTGACCGTGTCGCATTCATTCGCGTATGCTCTGGCCACTTTGATCGCAACATGATTGTAAAACATGCACGCTTAGAAAAAGACATCAAACTTGCCATGCCCGTAAGTTTCTTCGGACAAGAACGCGTAGTCGTAGACGAAGCCTGGCCTGGCGATGTGATCGGACTCGTTGATACTACCAGTTCACTTCGTATCGGAGATACGATTTCAGAGATCAAAGGACTCGAATACAAAGGCGTTCCATCGTTTTCACCGGAGCACTTTGCTAACGTCTTGATTCTCGACCCTATGAAGCGTAAACAACTTCAAAAAGGTCTTGAACAGCTTTCAGAAGAAGGCGTCGTTCAGATTTATCGACAAAGAGGATTGGGCGACAAGGATCCAATTTTGGGCGCAGTCGGTGCGCTTCAGTTTGAAGTTCTTCAGCATCGCTTAAAGGCTGAGTACAACGTTGAAGTCAGAATCGAGAAGCTTGCCTATCAACACGCTCGCTGGGTCACCGGTGAGAACATGAATGCCGAGATTTTCGAAAGACGAGAAGATTCACGCTGTCTTCTGGATCGAGATGAAAATCCAGTACTACTCTTTAGAAGTGATTGGGCACTTCGTTGGGCAACTGATAACTATAAGGAACTTCAGTTCTTAATGACTGCTCCGACGAAGAAATCCAACTAACGGGTGCTCGGATTATCCGAGCATAAATTGTTGGATTTCAATTTTGCGTTCTAAAGTATCTCGGTATCCGAGTTCCGCTAATTGCGTGGTGTAAGCTTTTTCAAAGGCAAGGTAGGATAAAAGATCCCAACCTTTATCCTCTTTTGCCCCCACCCCTTTTAATAAGAAGCGAATCAGACCTGGAAACTCCTTCAGTGTTCCCTTGGCGAGTTGCCCCAAGTCCTGACTCGGGCGTAGAGCCAAAATTGGAATTTGTTTGAGCGCACTGGGGTGAAGTAGACGTTGTTCTTCGGTCATTAGAGAAAGCGTATTATTGATCCGCTCCGAACGTTCAATATCCGTTTCAAGAGAATCCAAGAATACTGCGTTGAGGAGCACTCCACCAATCTCAGCAATGGAGAGATCATCCCTTTTTAAAGTTTGATTGAGGGCTATCGTCTGCTCATTGGAACGCACATACCGAATACCAATTGCAATGATCTTCTCAGCCCCCAAATGAATGGCGGGACTCAACGGAGAAGTGAGTCGTATACATCCATCACCATAGAGAGCCCCATCTAATTTTTCTGGCGGAAAAAAAACAGGGATCGCACTTGAAGCCATCACATGCTCGAGCATCAGAGGAGTTTTGATACCAATCCGAGTCGAACGAACCCAAGGCTGAATCGAATCGATACCATCAAAAAAACTGATTGCAGTTCCTGTGAGGTAGTTGGTCGCAGAAAAGCTGACCCCGTTCAATATCCCACGCTCAATAAACTCTGGAATTCTTTCCAAATTCAATGAGCCCTGAAGCAACTCACGCAAAGGGCGGGTATTGAGCAGGTAGTTTGCTCGCTTTTGACCCAAAAGTCCGCCCATCCCCAGCGTCCGAATCCAACGGGAACCTAGAGTTGCGACGGTCGCCGGGTCGCTTCGATAAATTCTCTCGGTCTCAAGAGTTGTCCAAAGGTCCCAAAGACTTTGAGTCGCCGCCTTGAAATCATCCGCACGAGAGGTGAGGTAGGCGCCATTAATTGCACCGGCTGAAACCCCGGTAATGACCTTGAAAGGGGTTTCCTTTGTATTTGCGATCTCAGACAAGGCTTGAAGCACCCCGACTTGATACGCTGCCCTTGCTCCGCCTCCTGTGAGTACGAGTCCTAAGTTCATAGTTTCATTATATCAGTGATATTGAACTCGAGGTAATGGTTTCCTGAGTCCCCAAATTCGTTTAAAATAACCTTATATGCCCTTTAGAAGCTCAGTAATGGTCCAAATTCAATCCAGAAACAATCGAGAGCTCCCCCAAACCCAGGGGAGGATCACTCGTGTCGACTGGGACAAGGTGGACCGGAGCAAGAACGCAGTAAAGACGTTTGGTATCTGGATTGGCATCATGTGCGGTTCATCTCTTGTTCCCTTTTGGCACTATCTTCTGGTTCCCTCATTTTTTATCACTGCCTGGGTCATGGCCATGGATAAATTGAATGAACCTGCCCGGAGCGAGGGTGGAGACGGAGAATGCCCTCAGTGCCATCAACCGTTTAAGATTGAAAAATCAAAATGGACTCCTCGAATCACTGATACTTGTGGGAAGTGTTTCAATGATCTCGAAGTATTTATTCAAACCGCAAATCAATAAAGTGTTTGAAGTTTTTTTGAATTCGGTTCCGATTGAGCTTTTGAGTCTGTGTCAGTTCTTGTTGATCGACCAAAAAATCACGCGAGAGAATCACGAATTGAGGTACAACCTCAGAAAGTTTCTTTTGCTTAAAAAGTTCTTCAATTTGAGAAGCGATTTTCTTTTTTAGCGTTTCATCTTCAACCGATAAGCCCTCAATGGCCCCCGGAGTGAATCGGTACTCCATCAATACATCTTCTTTCAGAGTAATAAGAGCTAGCACTGAAGGCTTACCCTCTCCGACAATACAAACGTTTGAAACCTCGGGAATTTCTTTTAAGGAATTCTCAATGGGTAAAGGCGCGACCATTCTTCCATTGGAAAGCTTAATAATGTCGCGGTTACGGCCAATAATTTGTAATTCCTGACCCCATTCTCCAAGATCACCGGTCTTGAGCCACGAATCCTCGAGTAGAACTTCTGCTGTTCCCACTGGATCCTTCCAGTACCCTAAAAAAACATTCGGACCCCGAACGAGAATCTCTCCGTCAGTTGCAATCTTAATTTCTACTCCGTTTGGAGGCGCGCCAACACTTTTATAATCTATACGCTTGGGGTGGGTCAGAGTGATCAGGCCGCATGACTCACTCATTCCATAGATCTCTTGAATCTCAATCCCAATATTTGAAAACCACTTTGCAATGGTAGGAGGAAGTTTTGCAGCCCCCGAAACTGCGAGTTTCAATCGATCTAAGCCTAGCTGTTCTTTCACCTGACTCAGATAGAGGCGTTCTGCTAATTGCCCTACCTTTTCGATTTCCATCATTCTTTGAAATAACTTAGGCTTTTGGGTTTCAACTTGTTCTTTAAAACGCTCCCACACTCTTGGAACTGCTAAGAGCAAAGTGGGTCGCACCTCGCGCAATTCAGGTAAGAATCTTTCGAATTTAGAATTAAACCATACCGGATACCGCTGCCCAATGGCGACGGCGAGCGTTTGAATTTTTTCAGCAATATGAGCCAAAGGTAAAAATGAAAATAAATGACCTTCCATAAACGGAAGCTGCCATTCACGAGCAAGACTATCGGCAACGAAGGTTAATTGAGAAAGTCCAAGCATGACCCCCTTTGGAGTGCCGGTCGTGCCCGAAGTGAAAATAATCATCTGACAGGCTTGAGCGTCGAGTCGCTGAAGAAAGCGGGTCCCTTCACTATGGAGGGTCTGATTTTCCAAATGGAGTAAACCCAAAACATTTTGGGCCATTTCCACAAATGTGAAAACCGTTTGCAGTTCAGGGCGCTCACCCAATACTCGATCTCTAAATGGAGAGGATTCAAGCAATATGAGCTTAGGCTCTACTTGATCAATCATAAGCCCCAGATCGTGCCCAGTGGTATTTGGGTGAACGCCTACGGAGATCGCGCCCACTAACCAGATGCCCATCTCCCATTGAACCCATTCGGGTGAATTGAGAGCATAGAGCATGACCCGATCCCCCGCCTTTATTCCCGACTTCTCGAGAGCGAGTGCAAACCGTACCGCTTGAAGCCAATAGGCTTCAGCACTGATGGCTGCCCAGTTGGCATCAGGATCCTTAAAATAAAGTGCATCCTGCTTGGGCTGATCGTGCGCCCAAAGTTGCAGGCGATGTAGAATCGTTGAATTATCTCTCATGATATTCTACTGAGACTTCAGCCCTCTAAATTCAGTTTCATTCGATTGCGCAATGCCTGAATCTTTTTTCATTTGTTCGGCATAAATCTTTGAATACCAATAATAGTTTCGACCAATCAAAGTTACATAATTTCTGGTCTCTGCAAACGGAATCAAGTCCAAAAACAAAAGTCTATTTTTGGTCGGATAACGCTTCTGCCAGCGATCCACTACTTCAGCGCCGGCATTGTAAGCCGCAAGCGCAAGCTCTACATCCCCATTATATCGATCCACCAGTCCCTCAAAGTACCGAATCCCGATTCTAATATTCACCTCAGGCTTCATGAGATCTTTCCGTTTCACCTTACGCTCAACGAGCTTCGCGGTCGCTGGCATAAGTTGCATTAAACCTACCGCTCCGACTCGAGAATAAGCTAGGTCTTGGAAGGCGCTCTCTTGACGAATGAGCGACGCAATCAAAAGTGGATTTACTTTCTTTGCACCGGCTAGAATTTTCTCCACATGTCGAAGCGGGTAGAAAAGTCGAAGGGTCGAATCAACCACATACTCACTCTGAGTACGAAACACGCTGTCGAGCATTCTAAAGAGTGAAATCATATCCTTAGAGCGATACGCGAAAGTTGCCAAATAAAGCCGAACTCCCGGCTCAAGCTTCATCAAGAACTCTGGAGTTTTTCTTACAGGAGTCAGCAAGAGATAAACGCTGCGGTCATCATGAACTCGATCAAAGTCTTCAATTAGGCGAATCCAATGATTCAACTGCCCGTCTTTTTGGGTTCTGGTTTTTACGATCGGATCAATCGGCTTAGAAATGTTAGAGATTAAGATCGAGTCACCATTATTGATCGAAAGCGTGTGATATCCCAGTGGGTTCATTCGAAAGAGTTCGTCGAAACTTGCCAGGAATTCGTCCTTCTTCTCTTCCATTCGCGCGCAATAGGCATTCCAGTAAAGGGCACGAGAGGAGTAGTCACTTGGCCCCATTTTTGCGAGGCGAGTAAAAACCGCTTGAGCCTGGTCACAGTTTTTCTGAACTACAGAAATGAGTCCCAGACGAAAACGAACCAACTGAACATATTTATTAAGGGGAGAATTGATGTAGCACTGATCTGCTTTAGAATAGAGCGCTGTCGAAATCTTAATCCGCTCTTCGTTCGGAAAAAACTCCTCTGACTTTAAACCCAGGTAAGCATAGAGCTCAGGATCCACACAAGTACTGGAGGCCTGAACATTTTTCACTAAAAGATCAAGCTCAGGACTCCATTCTTTAAATGTTTTGAGCGATCGATAATAATCACCTTCAATTTGTCCCTGAACCTTTTCAATCTTCCCTTGCTTCAATTGACTAAGCAAATGAGAAACCACCTTAGAATGGACTTTCTTTGCTTGCTTATTCATTTTGCCTGAACTTGCGCGCTGAGAGGCCTTTAGAGCCACTTCGGTTTCGCTAGCATCCAGCTCATCTTCGTCATCAAACAGGGTTGCAATCCAGTCTGATTTCACAAACGAACACTCAGGGGCATTTTTAAAAAGCTTCTGACATTGGGCATAGGTCTTGTCGTCTGAACGGCCCTTTTTCTTCGCTTGCGCCTTTTGAATAAAAGCAATGAGTCGCATTCGCTCTGGAGTCATGGTTTCAGTGGAAATAGACTTCTTCAGCGCCTCTGAAAGGCGCATTCCCTGTCCCTCTGATACTTTGCTTGGATCAGGCTTTCTCATTTGGATCTCTTCGGAATAGCTCGGCTGCTTCACGCTCTTCCCACTACATGCAGAGAATCCAAGACTGAGTGAAATACTCACAAAAAGAATCCATGATTTTGATCTACTCAAACCCATCATTTTTCCGTACCCTAACCTTCATGTTGCAACACAAGATGCCTGTGAAAACGATCCTCTGGGTAACAGACCCATGGAACACTCTCGAGCACGCCCAGGATACCACGCTTAGGCTTGCTCAAGAAGCATCGAATCTGGGAGTTTCTTCTTACTGGAGCGGCTCTGATTTTATACTGAATGGCAGTAAGAACTCCCTGATGGTGGTTCCGGTTGGTCCTGATTTTATTCAAAATTTTAATGCGAGCCGAACACCGCAATGCCTCGAAATGGATGCGTCAAGCTTTCAACAAATTCATTTCCGCGTCGACCCTCCTGTAGACGGTCAGTATCAAGCACTGCTTTCTGCCATAAGCGAAAGAACAGGAGCCCCCTCGCTCATTCTAAACCCTGCACTCCTTATTTCTCAGCAAAGCGAGAAACTCCCTCCCCCTGATCTCCTTCATTTAGCCCCGAAGCACTGCATTGTGACGGATTCATCACTGGTATCTAAAGCATTCAAAAAATTTTCAGAGGACGACGGGTTTGTTACCAAACCCATGAACCTCGCTCAAAGCGTAGGCGTAAAACAATGGAGGCGCCCGGAGAGCGAAGCTGAGTTCAGCACAATTCTAGCGGGTGAATCTGAAGACTTTTCTCGCCCCATTTTAGTCGAGGAGTTTCTCCCTGGAATTCATGGGGGGGAAGTGCGCATGTGGTTTGCCATGGGAAATTTTGTGGCAGCCCTTAAGAAATACCCTAAATCAGGGGATTTTCGCGTACTGATCGATGAGGGATCTAAAGTGGAGCCCTATTTACTCAGCGGAGATGAGCAGGCCATTTCAAAGGAAGTCGGCGCCTCTCTTAAACGACAAGGAATTGCGCTCGCTGCAATTGATTTTATCTCAGGAAAAATATGCGACTACAATATTACGAGCCCCGGCCTTTTAGTACAGCTCGAAGCCGTTCATCAGAAGAATTTAGCTCAGACAGTAATTGAAAACTTATTGAATGGCTTTTAGACCTGGAACTTCGAGACCGGCCATTTTAGGCTCACGAATTAAAGTCTGGAGATCTTGAATTCGGGCCTCAAGAGAAGCGATTTGATCTTTCCGAATGACTGAACCCACCTGTAATCCTTTTGCTTTGTTTTCAGAGAGGACATCATTCATGGCGTCGCGCAACTTGGCGCCCCGGCGTAACTCAGTGAGCTTTTTCTTCGCGCCTTCAATGGAATAACGCTCAACATGAAGTAAGTGTTTTACTAAGATTAAGGACTCAATTTGAGCTCGGCGGTAAACGCGTTGTCCACTGTTTGCTTTATCGGGAGCGAGAAAGGGAAATTCACCTTCCCAAAAACGAATGACATAGGGTTTTACACCCAAGATCTTCGCTACGTCACCAATTCTAAAAAAAGTACGGTTAGGAATCTGAAAGCTCACTCGTCATCCCCATCATCATCATCTTTTCCGCCGCGGCGACGAATCATCTCATCTGTGATTGCCTTGCCTTTAAGCGTGTCATTCACTTCTGCGCGAAGGACTTGAGAAGGCTTAAAAGTAAGAACGCGCCTCGCTGAGATTTCAATGGCTTGGCTGGTTTGCGGATTTCGTCCAGTGCGTGAACGTTTCTCACGAACGACAAAATTTCCGAATCCAGAAATTTTGATTTTATCGCCATCTGTAAGCGAAGTCTTCATGGTGTCGAAAATTAACTCAACCATGTCTGCTGCTTCTTTTTTTGAAAAACCGATTTTTTCGTGAATCGAATCCACTAGATCTGCTTTGGTTAGTGCCACAGGCCATCCTCCAAGTTGATGTACTATCTCAAGGTCGCTTTGAACTCTTCATTCCATTTTTTGACAATCAGCTCAGAACAGAGATCGACTTGCTTCTCTTCCAAACTCTTTGCCTCATCAGAAAAAATCACGCGTACTCCAATGCTGATTTTTCCTTCAGGAATGTGGGCTCCCTTATAAGTATCAAAAATCTTTACGACTTTTGCAATCGGCTTCCCATGTTTTAGTGCAGATTGAATGAGATTTTCTGCCGGAACGGTATCTTCGACTAGGAGCGCAAAGTCTCTTTCCATCGTTGGGAAGCTCGACCATGCCTTGAAAGCCGCTTCTTTCTCAGGCGTCAAGTTTATGACAGGCTCAATTTCTAACTCCGCCCAATAAACCGGACTTCGTAGTTTTAATTCTGACTCGAGTTTCGGATGAATCCTTCCTGCAAAACCGATGGAGTCTTTACCGGCTGCAAATTGAATGCATTGGCCTGGATGATACAGATGAGCTGAATCCTTGAGGAGCGCGGTATCGGCCGCGCGAATGCGAATGCCTTTGGTCCCGAGCGTTTCAAAAAGCTCTTCTAGAATTGCCTTCAAATCATAGAAATCCACTTCGCCTCGCTCAGACTTAATCGCCTGATTGAAGCGGGTTCCTGAAATCAAGATCGACATCCGGTAGCGCTCGATCACTCCCGTATCATTTTCAGCTTTCGCTTCAATTTTATCGCCCTTGAAATCAAACACCGGACGAATTTCAAACAATCTCACTGACAGGGGCTCTGATCCAAAATGATGCCGCTCATTTTCTTGATAAGCCTTCATCATGCCCGGTAAAAGAGAAGGAACCATATAACCTTGTTCTTCTGAAAGTGGGTTCAAGATCTTAACAGTGGACTTCATCCCAAACTTTTCAAGATAAGACTCACTTTGAAACGCATACGTCAGAACTTCGTTGAGACCAAGTCCGGCGAGCGTATCTTTTGCTTCATCTAAAACCTGAAGTCGATGCGTCTTTGCATTTCCAAGCCAAAGCTTCGGCATTCCACTTAGAGCCGGAATCGTGATCGGAATTGCATCATAACCAATCGTGCGGGCTACCTCTTCAGCGAGATCCTCTTTAATATTGAGGTCAAGCCGATAAGAAGGAGAAGTGACTTCGATCCGATCTCCATTTCGTTCTACTTTACAGTCGAGCGTCGCTAGAATTTCGAGTATACGCTCAGCAGTTACGCTGGTACCTAAAAATTCGTTAATGAAGGTAATGCTGGTTGAAATCGTTTTTGGTTTAAATTGCGCGCGCGAAGGTAACTCCGCAAACGCACAACCCACGAGCTCTCCGCCGGCAAGTTTCGTCACCAAATCAATTAAGCGCCCCATGGCTTCTCGATGCCCTTTTGGATCAATTCCCTTTTCAAATCTTAAAGAAGCTTCTGATCTCCGGTTAAAACAAAAAGCCGCTCGTCTCACCAGGGTTGGATTAAATTCCGCACACTCTAAGAAAACATTTTGAGTGGATTCAGAAACTTCTGAGTTTCCTCCTCCCATGACGCCTGCAAGGCCTACGGGTTTCACTCCATCCACAATTAAAAGCTCTTCTCCGGTGGTCTCAATTTCACCGCCATCTAAAAGCGGAAGTTTTTCACCCGCTTTTGATTTTCTCACCTGAAGGATTCCTCCCTCCAGTTTATCGGCGTCATAGATGTGAACCGGAAACCCATATTCAAACATCAGAAAGTTACTCGCATCGACGAGATTATTGATGGATCTTTGTCCAATTGATTCCAATCGAGTCTTCAGCCACTCTGGCGAAGGCCCTACCTTAACGGAATTCATATAGGCACCAAAAAACTGAGGCGCATCTTCACCCGCATGAAGCTCCACTTTGATCGGAGACCCGGTACCTGAAAATTGAGTTACTTTCGGCGTTTTGAGTGGCTTCCCGATTGCTGCCGCCACTTCACGCGCCATTCCTCGATGACTCAAGCAATCCCCGCGATTTGCAGTAAGTTTAATTTCGAATAGGGTGTCATCCATGCCCAGAATGTCAGCAAGTTTCCAACCTACCGGAGTCTTTGGAGGAAGAATCAAAATCCCATCAGACTCTTTTTTGAAACCAAGCTCCGTCTCTGAGCACAGCATGCCCATCGACACGGCTCCACGGATTTTACCTTTTTCAATCTTCATTCCATTGGGAAGATTTGCGCCTACTTGCGCAAGGCAAACAATGTCGCCCACTTTCATATTTTGGGCGCCACACACGATATCGAGATACTCGGCTCCGCCACCGATGTTCACCTTACAAAGGGAAAGTCGATCCGCCTCAGGATGTTTTTCCTTCGCCAAAATTTGCGCTGAGATGACCTTTTCGAGGCCCGCATCTTGGCGCTCAACGCCTTCAACTTCTAAACCGCGTGCCGTTAAAAGATCCGCTACTTCATTCGGACTATTAAAACCACTGAGATCAACCCACTCACCTAACCATTTATATGAAATTTTCATTATTGTGCTCTCGAATTAAAATTGCTTTAAGAATCGTTGATCGCCTTGAAACATCAGACGCAGGTCTGGAATATCATGAAGGAGCATCGCAATTCGCTCCACACCCATCCCAAATGCAAACCCACTAATCTCAGACGGTTGATAACCCGCAAGCTCAAACAGTCTAGGATGAACCATACCGGCGCCTAGAATTTCAAGCCAACCTGTTCCCTTACAGACTGGACATTTCGGATTCTTCCCGGCGCAAATAGCGCAGGTCACATCCACTTCAGCTCCCGGCTCCACAAATGGAAAATAGCTCGGACGAAGACGAATCTTGACATGGGAACCAAACAGTTCTTTCGCGAAAAAATCGAGCACTCCTTTGAGATCGCTCATCGAAACTTTCTGATCAACCCACAGACCTTCAATTTGGTGAAACATCGGTGAATGAGTTGCATCTGAATCGCAGCGATACACAGCGCCAGGGCACAAAATACGAACGGGCCAAGTTTGATCCCGCATCGTTCTCATTTGTACTGGAGATGTTTGTGAGCGAAGCACCACTCCAGGCCCAAGAAAAAAAGTATCTTGCATGTCTCGAGCAGGGTGATCTTTTGGAATATTGACGGCTTCAAAATTCATGAAGTCTGTTTCGACCTCAGGCCCTGTAGTGACATCAAATCCTAAACGCCCAAGGGTATCAGAAATTTTACGAATGGTTTGAGTGATCGGATGAAGTGAACCCGTATGAATTTTTCGTGAAGGGAGCGTGACATCGATTCTGGTTTTAATCAGATCGGCTTCAATTTGTTTTGATTCAAGTTCGATCTTCTTCACTTCGAGAGAAGCCTCGATCTTCGCCTTCCACTCATTGGCAA
>CAIOKW010000261.1 GCA_903858975.1 Oligoflexia bacterium
TCGATATGCCGATTCAGCACACGAACGATCGAGTGCTCGCGCTCATGAATCGTAAGCTTACAAAAGCAAAACTCTATGATCTCATGACGAAGCTTCGTAATAAGATTCCTGAGCTCGTTCTGCGTACGTCCATCATCGTTGGTTTCCCCACAGAGACGGATGCAGAGTTTGAAGAGCTTTGCGCAGACCTTGAAAAGCTTGATCTGGATCATGTTGGAGTATTTAGTTACTCAAAAGAAGAAGGCACGAAGGCTGCTGAGATCGAGGGTCAGCTTCATGCAAATGTGAAGCGTAAGCGCCGTAAAAAACTGATTGAGATTCTTCAAAACCAACGCGGTTCAAAACTCTCTAAATTGATCGGTACCCAAGTGGAAATCATGGTTGAGGGTGTTTCTGAAGAGACTGAACTTTTAGTTCAAGCTCGTATGCCAACACAAGCTCAAGAGATTGATGGACGGGTTCTGATCAATGATCTTGGAGATGATGCATCTATTCAGCTTCAAGCAGGAGATCTCGCAATCGTAGAGATTACCGAGCTTGCCGATATGGATCTCATTGCAAAGTTTATCCGCGTGACTAAGCCCGCAGTGATTGCATCTCCTGGTCTCACGACTCAAATTAACAAAGGTCTTGAGATGAGAAGTGGAAAAACAGCGCACTAATTTGAGCTGGGATCGCTTTGCCGGGATTTTCGAGGCGGAAGGGTTTCCTGTATCGGGAGTCGTCGACTACGCGTCCGTTCAGGATGAGTACCGGACTCATGCCGAGCGCTATCGTTCGTGGATCCTTGAGGGCAAGCAAGGTGAAATGGGGTACCTTTCTCGCGGGCTTGATCGAAGGCTTCATCCCCAGTTGGTATTCCCTGAGTTAAAGAGTGTAATTGCGGTTCTGAGACCCTATTCTCCTCATTCGGTCGGGGATGAGCAGCTTCGCTATGCGCGCTATTTAAATGGTCCCGATTATCATGAATCGATGAAGGCAGCGCTGGAGCGATCAATGCAGTCGGTATCTTCGAGTGGTCTGGTACCACCCGAATTTCAATATAAGATTTGTGTGGATACTTCAGCGGTGCTTGAGCGCACTTGGGCGAAGCTTGCGGGCTTAGGCTGGATTGGAAAAAACACGCTGCTCATTCACCCTCAGCTCGGAAGTTATGTCTTCATTGGCGTAGTCTTCACAAATTGTGAGTTTGGAATGAAGCCAGAAGGCGTAAAGGATTACTGTGGACCCTGCACTCGATGCTTACAGTCTTGCCCTACGGAGGCGCTCGAGTCTCATTCGCTGGATTCAAATAAATGCATTAGTTACCTCACGCTTGAGAAGCGGGGTGCTTTCCAAGAGCGTTATCCGCTTAAGGGTTTTGTTGCTGGATGTGATCTCTGCCAAGAGGCCTGCCCGTACAATTCAAAATCAGTTCGATATATAGCCCCTGTAGAGAAAGCGGCTTACTTGATTACAGATGAGTCTGCTCTTTTGCAGGAATCTGAAGCAGACTATCAAGCACGGGTGAAGGGCACGGCCTTGTCGAGAATCAAATACGCTGATTTTCAGAGAAACCTAACAGCTAGGCTGAACGAAGAGAATAAATAATTACTGGATTCTGAAGGGTGTTCAAGAATTTGAGCGTCACTTTGCCTTTGATGGGAGTATCCGCATCAATCAGTTCAAATATACCCGAACTCTTATTGATTTCAGAAAAGGCACTCCCTCGATCCCCTTGGTGTGTGCTCTTGCCGTAGTGAACGGAGCTTAAGGGCTCATCGTTAAGATAGATCAAGAAGCGCGTATTCTCTCGGGCCTGAGGGTGAGTGATGGCCAGTAATCGCAGGCATTGGCCTTCGAATTGAAATTGAAGTGAAGCGTTTGAATCTTCTGTTACTAGGGATTCATTTGCTTGAATCCAAGTGCCACCTTGAGTGATACTCCCCACATCGATTCGCATCAGATCGGGTTTCTTTTTGGTGACCGTATCTGTGATTTCAAAAAGGGGTAGTCCTGGATCATCGACGCGAAGGATGTCTTGAAGTTGCTTCTCAGCAGCTTTCATTTGAGAATGGAACCGAATGCCAAAGTTTTCCTTAAAGACTACATTTCCTTGATGAAAAATGACGAGTCCTGATTCCTTTGCGTTGCCAAAATAGTCAAACCATTCGCCGAGTGCATCGGTATAAATGGGGATGGAGTTGAAGACTTGATGGCTTCGGAAACGATCCAAGAATTTTGAACTTTTTAAGAATAGGTATTTCGGCTGGAAAACAATAACAGGTTTCCACGGGAGTCCTTTGTATTCATTCATCCACTGTGCAAGAACTTCAAGAACGAGCTCAACATTGTAATCGCCGAGGTCAATCATGAACAAGAGAAGGGTCCCTTGTTCTGAAATTGAATGAAGAGGAATCATCTTGAGGCCATCAGAAAAAGCAGCAATCCCTAAAAGAGGCTCCGAGTGAAGCCATTTTTCGGTGCTTTGATCAATGATTTTAGCTTTCACTTCCTCAATGGTTAACACTTTTTCTTTTCTTCGCATGGCCATGGGGTTGCTCCTCGGACTAAAAGTTTATTTTATATTCAATTTTCGCTCGGCTGTCGGTCTGGTTATTCAGCTCAGGAATTTGATTTGTCCCGACAGAAAAATCGAGATGGGGTGCTAGGGGATGACTCACCTGTGTAGAAACCGCTTGGGTCTTTGAATTGTAGTTCAGTTCCGCTTTTGAGTTCAGCACAGGGAGATTCCTGCCAATGTTAACAGAAACCCCGTCACTGTCTTTGAATTTGACTTTACTATTCAGAAGAGGAGATTCCATGGTGAATTCTCCTGATTTGTTTCTTCCATCAACTTTAGTCGTAAAGCGAAAATTTTCGTGATTCACGAGTCTGACTGCATTTCCAACCCAGAAAGATACGACTCCTGAGACAATGGCGATCGGACTCTTTAGCCCTGCGTTTTCCTGTAAGATCTCATTTCCTTTTCCGGTGACTTTAACGAGAGCTTTTTTGAGCTCTTCAGTTTTAAGCGCATTGATCATTTCCTGAGCTCGGTCCTGGCCGCCTGAGATGGAACCAAAAAGGGTGCTCGCGTTTCTGTTTCCTGAGTCGTTAGTTCTGTTTTGTTGTTCGATCATGTTCAAGGTATCGATGTCGGCTCCTGGCTTCTTACTAAAATCTAAGAATCCGTTTGAGTCTTGATAAAGAGCGCCACCATAGTGATCGGGTGCAGGCAAAGGGGTAGGTGTGGGCGTGCTGTGCGCTTCCATGGAAAGGATCAAAAACAAAAAGAGGGCCAAGCACTTCATCTCCACTCTTTTCGGCAGAAAAAGGCGATGACTTGAAAGTGTTAGGCTTTTGACTGAAGGAGTGCGGTGAGTCTCTGTGTGGCAGAAAAATGCTTCGAAAAGGACGCGCCGCTCAGGCGATTTAACGCCAATTGAATGGCTGACTCACGGCCCAAGTGGCTCAAAATGTTTTTTCGAGAAGTTTTCTCATCTTGAGCTTCATCCTCGAGATCATCCGCAATTTGAAAGGCAAAGCCGAAGGCTTCTGCGAATTCGGTGAGCTCCCTGATTTTTGAATCTTCCTTTTGAATTCCTGAGAGCAATGCGGGGATGACGATGGATGCGCGAAAGAGAGCACCGGTCTTCAAACTTTGAATCTTCAGGAGTGTTTCAAGTAACAAAGGGTCGTTATTTTGGGTGAGTTCCATCTCAAGCGTTTGCCCGCCGATCATTCCGTTTGATCCGATGGCATCCGTGAAATAACGAAAGGCCTCTAGGAAAGCAGAGGGCGAAACATGTTCTGAGATCATTAAAAATGTTTCATGGGCAAAGTTAAGAAGTTCGTCTCCAGCGAGGAGCGCGATTCCTTCGTTAAATTCTTTATGCAAAGTGGGGAGTCCTCGCCTGAAATCATCATTATCGAGTGCTGGTAGATCATCGTGGATGAGAGAAAACAAATGCACGAGTTCAATGGCGATTGAAAACAGTGAGGTGGCTGTTGGATTGAGTCCAAAAAGTGCTCCCGATTCTTGAGCAAAGAGGGGGCGGAGGCGTTTGCCGGGGGACCGTGTAGCATACGCGATCGCGTCCGTCAGGGCCGGGGAAGCGGACTTCTTTTGAGCCAGAAACTGGCTCAGATCCTCATTAAATTCATTTGGCCACGCCATAGGCCTCACCCTAGCTAAAAAAGGACTCTGATTCAACGAGAATCATTGAACACTTTAATCAGGTTTTATTTTGTGCTATACTCCGCCGCAGGAAATCAAATGAAAGATCAGTCATTCATCAGCCGAAAAGCCGATCATATCCGCGTGGCGCTCCTTCCCGAAAGTGAAGCAAGGGGTCTTCATGCATTTGATGAAGTGACTCTCATTCATGATTCACTTCCGGATCTGAATTTGAGTGATGTTGATATCAGCTCGACTGCTTTTGGCTCTCCGATCGCTACTCCGTTTTTTGTTGCGGGGATGACTGCGGGTCATTCGGATGCCGAGCTCATCAATCAGAGGCTCGCTCAATGTGCAGCCCGACGAGGATGGGTGTTTGGAGTGGGTTCGCAACGCCGTGAGCTCGATACGTCTTATGAAGATTCATCTCTTCAAAGTTTAAAGAAAATGAATCCTGAATTGAAACTCGTTTCTAATTTAGGGATCGCGCAGTTGATCGAATTGAATGATTCGAATCAATGGGAAAAGCTCATTCGACTTTTAGAGAACTCCCAAGCAGACGCGCTTGCAATTCACCTGAATCCGATTCAAGAAGCGGTACAGCTCGAAGGGACTCCGAACTTCAAAGGTGCATATTTAGCACTCGAGGTTCTCTGCGAGAAAATTAATCTTCCGATCGTATTAAAAGAGACGGGTTCAGGAATGAGCTCAGAATTTTTAAGTCGAGTATCGCGTTTGAAGATTGCGGGAGTGGATGTCAGTGGACTCGGAGGAACGCATTGGGGACGAGTAGAAGGACTGCGTGCACCTGAAAATAGTAAGGCGGCTCGCTTGGGTGAAACCTTCAAACACTGGGGAGTTTCAACGGTCGATTCAATTTTGAACGCGAAGAGTGCATTCGATGGAACACCAAAGCAAATTTGGGCTAGCGGCGGAGTGAGAACAGGGCTTGATGCTGCGAAATGCGTAGCAATCGGAGCGTCTCGGGTAGGTTTTGCGAAGCCAGCACTTGAGGCCGCACTCAAGGGGGAAGCAGAAATTCTCAATTGGATGGATACGATTGAAACGGAACTCCGTATCGCGCTTTTTTGCACGAATTCAAAAAATATTTCGGAACTGAACGATCAGAGAAAGTGGATCAGATCATGAGCAAAGAACGTTTTGAAGAGCTACTGACCGAATTTCACCGCATTCCATTTGAAGAACGTCAAGCGCGTTTGGCAAAATGGTGTGATCTTGATCCTCAAGAGCTACAGATTCTAAAGGGCGTGAATGCACTTCCCGTTGAAACTGCTGAGCACTTTATTGAGAATGTGGTCGGAGTATTCCCGATTCCGATGGGGGTTGCGACTTATTTTAATATTGATGGTCGGGATGTGTTTATCCCCATGGCCGTCGAGGAGACGTCCATCATTGCAGCAGTGAGCTCGACTGCAAAATGGCTGCGGAAGATGAATGGAAAGATCACCACTGAAACCCGCGGGAACTTAATCATCGGTCAGATTCAAATTCCAAGAGTAGGCGATGTGGAATCAGCCGTTCAATCCTTGATGGCGCGTAAGATCGAGTTGATTGAACAAGGAAACTCCATTGTTCCAGGATTAGTGGCTCGTGGAGGCGGCGTTCGAGATTTGCTATTTCGTTGCCTTCCTCGTGAAGACGGTACCGGAAGCATGCTCGTGATTCATGTCATGTGTGATCCTTGTGATGCGATGGGCGCCAATCTCATTAACCAAGTGTGTGAGGGGCTTAAGCCTGAAATTGAAGCGATTACGAATGAAAAAGTGGGGCTCTGCATTCTCTCGAACTTAGTCGATGGAAAGCTCGCCTATGCTAAAGTCGAGATTGAAGGGATTGATCCAGAGGTCGGATACGGAATTCAAGAAGCGACCCAATTTGCGAAGTCAGATCCCTACCGAGCAGCTACTCATAATAAAGGTGTTCTCAATGGGATTGATCCCATCCTCATTGCGACCGGTAATGATTGGAGAGCAGTGGAGGCAGGCATTCATGCCTATGCGGCCCGTTCCGGATCCTATCAGCCGGTTACGGATTGGAAGTTTGACGGCAAGAAGCTAGTGGGCGAGTTCTTGGCACCCCTGGCGGTGGGAACCGTGGGAGGCGTGACGATGCTTCACCCGACAGCCCGCCTTTCTCTGAAGATCATGGGCGTCCAAAATGCGGATGGTCTTGCTAGGATTGCGGCTGCGGCAGGATTAGTTCAAAATTTAGGGGCCTTAAAAGCACTCGCGACGGTAGGGATTGTGAAGGGGCATATGCGCCTTCATGCTGCAAATCTTGCGATGGCTGCAGGGGCGAGCGAAGATGAGCTTCCACGATTGAAAGAAGAGTTGTCATTTGTTTTGACTCGAGAAAAACGAATCAGTCTTTCTCGTGCGAAAGAGATTTTAGAAGTCATTCGTTCAACGACTCATTGATTCTGAGCGAAGGAAACTAAGCGCTGGAATTCTCCACCCTTTTGAAGGAGCTCAGAATACGTTCCTGTTTCTTGGACTTTTCCCTGTTTCATTACAATGATTAAGTCTGCATTTTGAATTGTGGACAGACGGTGTGCGATGACGAGTGTCGTTCGGTGCTCCATCAATTTTTCAAGAGTCTGCTGTACAATTTTTTCTGATTCGTTATCTAGATTTGAAGTTGCCTCATCGAGAATCAAGCACTGAGAATTTTTCAAAAAGGCGCGCGCAATCGAGATCCGTTGGCGCTCGCCACCGGAGAGCTTCATGCCTCGATCACCCACCATCGTTTCAAATCCGAGGGGCAGTTTGGATACAAAGTCAAAAGCATAGGCCTGTTTCGCGGCGTCCATGACTTCTTCACGAGTTGCATTCGGGCGACCCATCAGGATGTTTTGGTAAATCGTATCGTGGAATAAGAAGACATCTTGGCTTACCACTGCAACCTGATTTCTCCAGTCCTTCAAATTAAGCTGCCTTAAATCTACACCATCAATTTCAATTGAGCCTGAATTCACGTCATAGAGTCGAGTGAGGAGCTGAACAATGGAGCTTTTTCCTGAGCCGCTTTGCCCGACGAGTGCTACCGTTTTTCCAAGCGGAAGGCTAAAGCTCACATTTGAAAGGACTGCACGCTCAGGGCTATCGGGATAGGCGAAACTGATGCTCTTAAACTCAAGCCCCTTGCTGATAGAATGAATAGGGCTTGCATTTAAGGCTGTGGAAACTCGAGGCTTCCATTTCAAGAACTCGTCGATTCGTTCCATTGCTGCAGCGGCACTATGGAGTTTAGAGTTGATATCACTGATTTGTCGGATGGGGTTGATCATCATCCCAAAAGCGGTGAAAAATCCGATCAGATCCCCGGAGGTCATCTCGCCTTTGAGAACTGAGCGTCCGCCAAAATAAAGGATGAGGGCAATCGCAAAAGAGGTCACGAGCTCAATCACCGGTCCCGCAAGCTCTTCCATTTTACTGATTTTAAGAAGAAGCATCGTGATTTCGTTCAATTGCTTTTTGTATTTCTCAAGAATCGTTCCCTCGAGATTGAACAGGTGAATAACGCGAATTCCACTGATGGCTTCCTGAACGACGCTGTAGGATTCACCGTTTTGCTCTTGGTATTCGGTGATCTTCTTCTTGATGTATTTACCTGATTTTCCAAATACAAATGCGATAGCTGGGATGATCGAAAACGTCAGCACCGTCAGGTGCCAGTTGGTGTAGAGCGCATACCCGAGGAGCGCTACGAACATTACGGGTTCACGGATCAGAACGTTGAGGGATGAAATACCGCTGTCGAGGTTTGCAGGGTCGGCGGTAATTCGAGAAAGAAGGACTCCTGCTTTTTTATCGGAAAAATAATCTGCAGAGAGATTCACTAAGTGTGAATAAAGGTGCTCTCGAACCCTTTGGTTCGTGTTCACTACTGCAATTCGGACGGAATAATAGTGAAGGAAGCGAACGACTAGATTGATGAGGTAGAGTCCGATAATCGCAAAAGGAATATAGACTAGCTTCGATGCATCCTTCTTCACGAGAATCTCGTCGACCAAATATTTGATCAAAGGAATGGGGCCCGTCCTCAGAATTGAAAGAGGAATGGCCATCACTAGGCTGAAAATAAGCCAGTTCTTAAAAGGCCAAACATAGGGCTTCAGTGATTTAAGTGATTGAATAGAAAACATACGGAATTACAAATACCTTATGCTAAGCTCAAGGGTATGGCAAAGGCCGTTTTTATGGATCGCGATGAGACCTTGAACCCGGATTCAGGCTATATCAGTGATCCCAAACACTTCACGCTTTTTAATTGGGTTGCACCCGAGCTCCGTCGTCTGAAAGATGCGGGCTTTTTACTGGTAGTGGTGAGTAATCAATCGGGCATTGGTCGCGGACTCATTCAGTGGGATGCCCTTCGTGAGATTCACCTAAAAATGAATCAGCTTTTAGCGGATGCCTCCGGCGTCCAAATTGATGAATTCGCGATTTGTCCCCATAAGCCGGATGATGAGTGCGAGTGCCGCAAGCCAAAGCCGACCCTGATTTTAAATACAGCCCTCAAGCGATCGATCGATTTGAAGCAGTCATTTATGATTGGGGATCGAAAATCTGATTATGAAGCCGGGGTTGCGGCAGGGGTTAAAGAGAGCTTCTTGATTCATCCAGGAGATGAGCATTCTTTCAAAATGGCAGTTGAGGCGATTTTAAAAAGCGGATTGAGCTAAGGGGCGCCTTGTCAAATCCCGGTACAAAATACTGTAAATGTTGCTCGAGGAATCCCAAGAGTTGCTCGTGTTCGTCGCGATGGGCTTGAAATTCAATCTTACGAATCGGGTTCAGCATGGAATGGAATGCGTCCAGAATGAGTGTTTTACTTAAGGCGTTTGCTCGATGCTCAGGCATGCATCCTTTACAGATCCAGGCGCCTTTATCGACTTGAGGGTAAACGACTTTTCCCTCGACTTCGTTGAGTTGTTTTTCGCAATGAAGGCAGCGGGTGAGCGAGGGTTGAACCCCAAGCCATTGAGTCATTTTAAGGATAAATGCATTCACGATCGAGATCGCCCGATCTTCGGGGAGTGTTTCCAGTGCCATCAGCGCATTAGAATAGAGCTTAAATACGGAACTGGAGGCCTTCAGGGGAGGCAGCATTCTGATCAAGAGTTCATTGATGCAAGAGGCGCCTGAAAGTTTATCAAAGGATTTGCTCAGGGTTTGGGATGCGTGTTTGACCTGTGCGGAGAGAACGGAGAGAAGTGCTTCATCGCTGGCTTCTGCAATTCGTATGGTTTTAGGATCAATTTCAAATTCGGAACAGGTAAAGAGATCTAAACTTCCACCAAATCGTCTGGATTGGACCCCGTTTCGGGCAATGGCGCTGAATCGGCCCCGGGTTTCTGAGAACATGACAGCAATCAGATCCCTCTCCTTATAAGGAAAGGTTTTTAAGACATAGCAAAGTTCTCGGTTTGGCGCCTGGCTCACGGATTTTATCCTAGCAAGACCAGGCGCAAAACATAAGGGTGATGATTAAGGATTGCCTTCGAACTGAGTCTCGATGTTATTTGAGTTCAGAAGCGGAAGGGCATCTGGATTGAGCAATCCCTTGTTAAGTGCGTCCATATCTAAGGAAAGGCTCAGGGTTGCTTCGTGATGCTTTGAGCGGAGACTGTTCACACCAAAGTTATTGAGCATGAGATGACTCACGCCCCCTTCAGTCACGATTGCGTTTGATTTGAAGTCATTGTCCACCACCACGAGGTGTCCGCCAAAAGTACGATTTTGGAGGAGTTTCAAGTGGCCCTTAAATGGAACTTCAGGGGTTGCGCTTAAGCTAAACTCGATCTGGTCTGAAGCAATCTTTCCTTGAGAGAGGGAAAGGCTTGCGAATTGATTGAGTTTTTGGATTGAAGTGGCCCGGAGAGTAAATTGAGCAGTAACGGCTTTCTCGGTCGCACTGATCATCTGATTGCTCTGATTTTCAGAGTCTACTTGGTAGAGATAGCTTTTTGTAGCGCCTGAAGCGTTCAAAATGACTTTTCCATCTACTAGCTTGGCAGAAAGGGTCTCAGAGAGTGCACCTGCCTCACTGAAGTTCGCGAATTTAACGCTGACATCAGCAATCGTATCGAGCTTCATGCGTTGCCCAATGGGGACCTGAACAGGCTTCATGCAAGAGTAGGGAACTTGGACGACGTTTGGAACCTGAATGCAGGCCTGGCGGGGAACGTCTTGGCAGAGGGTCTGAGGAACGGTTTGGCATTCGTAGCGAGGCTCGTTGTGGCACACATTATCGTATTGGGTGGTGCAGCGATTCTCAGTGTGGCAAACCCGGCGAGGAACGGGGGTGCAGCCATGGCTATTGCACACATTGTCCATGATGGTTTGGCACTCTTCCTGAGGGTAGCAAACATTGCGGGGAACGGTTTGGCAAACGGGGTAGTTTCGATAGCCGCATTGCTGTTGATACTCCGTATGGCATTGGTGATCATACTCGGTATGGCACTGAGTCGTGCTCCCTTGAACCTCGCTCCGATAGCAAGTGCTCGGGACCATGTCGGTTCTATAGAGCGTTTCAAACTCCTGGGTTTCCAGGCGAAGGGTTTGGTTCTCTTGATTTAGACTGAAGTTTGCGGCTGCCGGTAAGGGGCTTTGCGCTAAAACAGGGCTCGAGAATACAAAAAATGCTGCAGCGAGTAATATCATGGTTGTCTCCTAATATCAGAGAAAGCCTGCAATTCGTGTTCCAGAGCGGCGCAAAAAAGGCGAGCGACATAACAGTGACTTACTGCGGCGCGACAAAAATAAGGACCCGGGTGGTCCCACTTTAGCGCTGGAAAAAGGATAAGATGCGTCGCAACAAATAACGCACTGCGGTTGGCAAGTTCAGGGTCGCTTCTATACGTTCAGCCCCGATGTTTAGAGCAGTACTGATTTTAGCGTTCGCAGCAATGGGTCTTGTCCATCCCACCTATTCTTCTTCCTTGGGTGCGAAAGATGGTGTGGGTCCAAGCCTCGGCTGGACCAGCCAATCCCAAATGATCCGTTTTCAAATTGAAAAGAATTTCGCGTTGAAGGGCAGCATTCAGAAGCGCGAGCTTCATCGAATGATTCAGCATGCGATGAATGAAGCAAATCCAAAGCATGAAGGTGTATCGATCGCAGAAATGAATCGTCTGGCCCGTGAGATCGTAAGCTCGGCGCAGTGCTTAGGAATTGACCCGATTATTTTAACCGCGCTCATTTGGCGTGAGTCCAATTTCAAACCGACCGCTCAAAGTGAAACAGGTGCAGTCGGGCTCACTCAAATGACGAATCCCGGAATTAAAGAGGTTCTCGATCGCTTGAGTCCCACGTCTCATCGAAGACTCGGTTACCTTCGCTCTTTAGTGGGCAGATGTAATTCAGGGTTTTTAGCGCGTGTCCCAGGTGAGGTTTCGGCTGATACCTTGGCCGCGTGGAAGAACTCAGTTGCGTATTCCAATACCGATGCAGTCATGATGGGAGCTTTGCTGCTAAAGTTGAACTTAGCTTCGACCAAGCCCCACGCGTCGATGAGTAACGGAGTCGAAGTGTATGTGAGTGCACTTGAGCACTACAATGGGGATCCTGTGATCAAAGAACGCTTTGCGAAGGATGTCCTTCTGCTTTCACGAAGGATGATGGAGCCTCCGACCGTTGCTCTAAATAATTCAAAATTCCTTCGGATGAATCCAGGCCTTTAATCTCATCCCACCAAGAAATGGTTTTTCTGGAATGCAGATAGCGCGCCCATTGTTTTAGGCGTTTTTCAGAAGGTTGGAATTGAGCATATTCCCGAAACAGTGCAGCCCAGGTTCTCGACTCTCCATCGATTGGAAAGTGGAGGGGGTTCGGAGTCTGAATGCATTCGAGTCCAAGTTCTTTCCTGATTTCACGCGCTAAATGTGGAACCGCCAGTGCTCCCCGGCCAAGCATAAAGTGGATGGAGCCGGTCTCATCCTGGCAACGGCGAAAATCTTCAAGATTCCAGATTTCACCATTTGCGACGACCGGGATCGAGATTCCGCGGGCAGCCTTTCCAATGGGCTTCCAGTACGCGGGAGGGATGTATCCTTGGGTCTTTGTTCTTCCGTGAATCGTGATCCAGCTTGCTCCCCCTTGCTCCGCACGTTTCGAATTCTCATCAATCGCATTCGGGTCATCAAAACCCAAACGAAGTTTTGCACTGACTGGAAATTCAGAGGGAACGGCATCGCGTATGGCGCGAACGATCTCTTCGATTCGATGAGGATATTTTAAAAGGGTTGCGCCCCCATCATGTCGATTGACGGTGGGAGCAGGACAGCCAAAATTGATATCCACCCCGCGGGCTCCTGCGAGAATGGCGTTACGGGCGCTTTCAGCCATTCGCTCGGCATTTCCACCGAGGAGTTGAATTTGGACGGGAATCTGGGCAAGGGTTCGAGAGTTTTGTTTGAGTTCAGGAATATGTTTTTGAAAAGTTTTAGGGAGTAGCGAGTTTCCGCTCACGCGAATGAATTCGCTCACGCAGTAATCAAAGTCTCCGCATTGAGTGATGAATTCACGAAAAGGCGCGTCGGTTACTCCTTCCATCGGAGCAAGGATCACGGCCGGTTTCTTTGGGTTTAGAAAATCCATTAGGGAGCCAAGTAAGTTCCGTCGTTTTGGATCGCAACGTTTGCAGCCACCATGTGGTTCTGCCATACCGCGCTCATTCCGCATCCGTAAGTCATTGGGTTTGAATAACGGCAGTTATCGTATTCCGCATTGTTGATCGTCACCGTAACTGAACCTGCACCGGTCATCGCGTTACTGAAATCCAAAATCTGTGAAGAAGGGGAATTCGCACACGGTGAGTTTTGAGCCTGTGGAACATCAGCAACTTTTAAAAGCTGAGTGGCTTGAACA
>CAIOKW010000262.1 GCA_903858975.1 Oligoflexia bacterium
ATGCAAACTATACGACGATTATTTCTCACCGTAGCGGTGAGAGTGAAGATAGTTTTATTGCTGATCTTGCGGTGGCAACCGATTCAGGGCAAATCAAAACGGGTTCCGCTTCGCGTACCGATCGCCTGGCGAAGTACAATCAGCTTTTAAGGCTTGAACAAGCCCTGGGGTCTCGTGCTAAATTTAAAGGTAAGGGGACCTTTAAAAACGCGTGAAGCTTCAATCTAAGTTAGATATCAATCGCCTTTGGCTTGGTTTTTTCGGAATTTGGCTCATTTTGTTAAGTGGGCTGCTTGATTTCTGGCTTCAATCCCCGGGATTGAAGCAATGGTACCGAGTTGCGGCAACCCTCAGTGAGCGACGTCAAGAGATTGGCGTTATTGAGGAAAGAAGCGATTATCTTCACCATGTTGCCCGTGAGCTTGAGTCCAATACCGTCGCTCAGGAACGAGAGATCCGTAAGGTTTTAGGTTATCTCGGTGACCAAGAGGCTGTTTTTGAGTTCAGTCCCTAATTTTCTGCGTTTGGTCGTTTGACATTCTTATCCGATATCCGTCAAAATAGTTGTAAGGAGGCATCAGGGAACGATGCACACAGGACAAGTCATTTGGTTCAATGATTCCAAGGGATATGGACTGATCGAAATTGAAGACGGTAATACGGTCTTCGTTCATTACAGCTCCATTCAGGGCGACGGTTTCAAAAGCTTAAAAGAAGGTCAGAAGGTTGAGTTTGATCTCTACGAAGATGATTCGAAGGGGTATCTGGCTCGTAACGTAATTTCTTGCTAAGAGCTTAAGGCAGTTTTGAAACAAAAAAGCCCCGCTTAAGTTTCCTTAAGCAGGGCTCGAGAGAGAGTTCCATCATTTCCGATTAGAATACGATCGGTCCTACTGGCTGACCATTATTTAAGTAAAGGTACACCAGGGCTTGATTGATCTGGCCCATTCCGCCTTGATTATAGGCAGGCTGACCATATTGAGTATTGTAGTTGTTAGAAATCACAGTCTGAACCACATCAAGAGCAATTGAGTTCACGCACAGATTGGTTTGTTGATAATTTCCTGGATACGTATTGGTGTATCCACCGTTCATGTATCCAGACATTGCCATAATCTGTTGAATCACTGCAGGACTCAGTTGAATTTGTCCGCTCACTGTTCCTTGCCCCATAGTGCTTGAGGAAGTCAGTTGAAGGGTTCCACTTTGACCTTGCTTCGGTTGATATTGAATCATTCCGCCGCCAGTATTAAAACTTGATCCGCCCATCGTCACTTGACCGAACTGTTGTCCAGGGTGAGGGCTATTCATTGGGAAATTTCCCGCGAGTAAAACTGCGCTGTTCATGGAAGCGCCTTGTCCGGTAAAACTAAAAGAACCGCTTTGGATTGGAACGCAACCCGCTTGCCCAGTGAATCCGGTTTGCCCGGTTCCATTATAGCCTAATTGCCCGTAATTGGTGGCAACCGGTGTGGTGGTGCTGGTCCCGCAGGCAGCAAGGGTCATGGCTATTAGAGCGACTCCAAAAAACTTAGATAATACTTTCATAATCTCATCCTTTCGTAATGAATTGAACTCTCACCCCAATATAAAGCAAGGGTGATGCCAAGCCGGTGAGTGAAGAAAAGATTAGAGTAATCTACTTGTAAACAAAGAAGTTTTCAGAAACCTAAACGAGTTTCATTCAATAAAAATTGTGTAACTTTCAGACGAAACACTGACTAAGGTTTATACAGGTGCCTAAATCTATCCCAGCATTCGGTCTAAAACGGGGAATAAGTCTTCAGCCCTTCCGCTGACCTTAAGACCACGTTCTGCTAAAAACTCAGGGTTATAAACCTTAGATACGTATTTTTGGCCAGAGTCACAAAGGATGGTCACGATCTTATTTCCCGGGCCCAAGCGCTTAGCAAGTAAGTAGGCTGCACACAGGTTCGCTCCGGAAGATGATCCTAGAAAGATTCCCTCTTTTTGAACAATGAAGTGAACCATATTTAAAATTGTTTGATCATCCAGCTGATGGCACTGATCAATCAGGCATGGCTTGACGTTTGCGGTAATCGCCCCTTGCCCGATTCCCTCAGTAATAGAGTCACCCGGAGTCACTTCAGCTACTCCTTTAGTAAAATAGCTGTACATCGCTGATCCCACTGGATCTACGCAGCCAATTTTAATCTGAGGATTTTTCTCTTTCAGATATCTTGAAACCCCAGCGAGCGTTCCGCCTGATCCAATAGCGCAGGCAAAGCCGGTCACCTGATGATCGGTTTGCTCCCAGATCTCGGGCCCTGTGGTATGATAATGAGCCATGTAGTTTGATTCATTTTCAAATTGGTTAATGTAAAGCCCGCCTTCTTCCTCAGCAATTCTGGCAGCGATCATTCTGTAGTTTTTTGGATCAGGATAAGGAGCAGGAGGGACCACCATAACTTCGGCACCCATGCCCCTTAAGGTATCGATCTTTTCTTTCGATTGGGTACTCGGTACCAAAAGCTTCACTCGGTATCCCTTGATATTTCCAATGAGCACGAGTCCAATTCCAGTGTTTCCGGCAGTGCCTTCTACAATCAGACTTCCTTTTTTGAGGAGTCCTTTTTTCTCAGCATCCTCAATCATACCGAGCGCCGCTCGGTCCTTCACGGACCCGCCCGGATTCATAAACTCAGCTTTTCCATAAACTTCTGCGCCCGTAAGCTCAGAGAGTGATTTTAAATAGATGAGCGGGGTGTTTCCAATACTTGCAATGAAATCTCGTTTTTCCATATCTGACTCCTAATTATGCAGGAAATAGTAGGCCACAAAATAGGCCGCTACGGCCAAGCTAATCCATTGAAAAGTCTTAAAGGTAGCCTCGGTCAGGGTCTTTTGCAGATTTTCAAGGCCAATCCAAAAAACGGTAAAACTGATGACGAAAACGGCAATGGAGTTCAGGGCGCCCACTTGTTCTACGGAACCTTTAATTCCGACTTGGCTTAAGTGCCCGAGGGTTTCTAGAAAAATATCAAAACCCAAAATGAGCATTGAGTATTTAAAGATCGCCTCAAAATGATAATTCATGACCGCAAAGCCAATCCAAAGAAGTCCAATCATGGGGAAAATGGGATGGACACTGGCCAAGAGAATCATGGAAATGATCCACGCATGTCCGAGTTTCAAGTGATTTAAACCAAAGATGCGTTTGTTCCAGCGATGAGAGAATTGAAATACTAAGCCCAGTGCGAGGCTGAGTCCTGCGAGTAGAAAGGGATGAACGAGGACTTCATTCTCCAATATCAATCCTTTAATTGCGTGATTCAAAATGAAAGACGGCAGAAAAACAATAAAAAGGAAAATGAGAGTATGTTGGTCCAGAGTTCTGCGATTGGGCTTTAGGCTCAAGGGATTCACGATTGAAGTGAGTGCTGCTGAAACCATTCCGAGCCAGTCAAAGCGGAAAAAAATGATGAATGCCAATGAGCCCATTAAAAGGACGAGAAGTTCGAGCTCGGTATTGGGGAGAGACCAGTGCATGAGCCCCTGCGTGATGGTTTCGGGTACCAGTTTCGAGATGGGAATCAGGTGAGTGAGCGCTTTAAAGAATGCATCCGCGAGGGCTTGAAATGTGGTCATGATTTCCCGACCTTACCACCGAATTCTCGGTTCGTTGACAAAAAAGACTTACATTTAACTTACATTGCGTCGCTTCAGATTTACGGCAATGTATGGTCTCATTAGAATATGAAGATCTCTTATTTAAAGGACCTGGGGCTTTACACGTTTTTGATTGGGGGGTGGGTAGCTGCGGCCCAGCTCATCTCCAGTAGCATTGGAATGAATGGCCTATTCGGGGCATGGTTTCAAACCCATGGAGTCCTTAAAATGGCAGTTATTTGGATTTTGATGTCTCATCTGACGATTGTTTGTATGAGTATCGCTTTTCACCGCTCCCATACCCATCAGGCCGTGAAACTCCACCCGATTGTGGATTATCCGATGCAGACTTTTCTTTGGATTATTACAAGCATGTCCAAGTTGGATTGGGTGAGCGTCCATATTTACCACCACGCCCATTCGGATACTGAGAGAGATCCCCATAGTCCCTCACAAAAGGGTCTTTTGCGGGTTTTCTTCTTAGGCGCTTTTGATTACACGCGCGCTAAGAACTGGCCCGAGGTTTTGAAGATTCGTGCTCGATTGCCCGCTAATCGCTATGAGCGCTATATCGCTCAGCATACCTTTCAGGGGCCAATGGTGTTTTCTCTCCTTCTCATGCTTATTTTTGGACCGACTTACGGGTCCATTCTGAGCCTTCTGAACTTCTCCATCTCGCCCCTCTTTGCGGTGGGTGGGGTAAATGCATTGGCACATGCAATCGGTTACCAGAACTATGACTCTAAAGATGAAAGTCGAAACTTAGGCTTTTTGTTCCTTTTAAATTGGATTATCAGTGGTGAGCTTGACCATAATAATCACCATAAATATCCAAAGAGTCCGAGCTTTGCCCATCGCTGGTTTGAGTTCGATATCGGTTGGGCCTATATCCGAATGATGAGAGCCGTAGGGCTTGCGACGGTAACGGGGAGCATACCGAAATTAAAGGCTGAAACAGCAACCGTTAATTCACAATCCGAGGTTGCCTTCGTTTCCTAGATGATCTAAAGTCCATTTACGTGGGACACGTAACATTCATAAAAAAGCTCCAGAACAAAACTGGGGCTTTTTTTATTTTGAGCTGAAAGGAAGCTTTCGTGAATACTATTCTTCTGGGCGCGCAGTGGGGTGATGAGGGCAAGGGTAAGGTGGTCGATCACCTTTCGGCAAAAGCAGACTATGTGATTCGCTTCCAGGGTGGCAATAATGCCGGCCACTCACTCTGGGTGGGGGGAAAGAAGACGGTTCTTCATTTGATTCCGAGCGGAATCCTTCATCCCCATACTCTCTGCGTGATTGGAGAAGGAGTAGTTCTGGATCCCTCAGTTTTGATTCATGAAATGAATTAATTGAAAGCGGCCGGAGTGTTTCAACACGAAAAAGATCGCATTCGAGTTTCTGAGCGGACCCAGCTGATTCTTCCGATCTTAAAGGCGCTCGATATTGCTCGAGAAGCGAAAGCCAAGGGGACGAAGGCTCATATTGGTACGACAGGACGTGGAATTGGGCCTACCTATGAGGCGAAAGCACGAAGAATTGGAATTCGGGTGATTGATCTATTCACCCAAGACTCTGAGTTTGAAGAAAAGCTGGATATCCTTCACGGGAGCTATTCAGAATATTTTACAAAAGATGAACTTTTGGATTTAAAAGCTCAAACACTGAAAGAAGTTGAAGTGAATCGAAGAGTCCTTGCTCCCCTCATGATCGATACCACTTCTTTTTTGAAGGCGGGAATGGAGGCTGGGAAAAAT
>CAIOKW010000263.1 GCA_903858975.1 Oligoflexia bacterium
ATGGATGCTTTCCCGGTAGCTTGGAAAACTGCTGAGACTCTATTTAACGCAAAAATGCTCCTGAGAGAGCTTCAACAAGGCGGCTTGAACGATGGTGTAGTGGAGCACGCTCACCTTATGTTAAGCGACTTGTTTCAACTCGTGTCTCACCTCGGCCAATCTCCGAACTTAAGAAGGCTCGTTGCGCTTGCGAAAGAAAGCGACCGAAGCATTGCCTGCACTACGCTTTCCATTCTGATGTGTAAGATCCTGAAGTTCGAGCAAAACTCGATTGTAGAAATCTTGGGCCTCGCAAGCTTCTTTCAAGATATCTCCCTTTTTTCATCTCCATTTGGAAATCTGAGCAACACCCCGGTTCTTGAAATGAAGCCCGAGGCTGCCAAATACTTTGTTCAGCACCCCCTCTTGAGCGCAGACATAGTGGCCAAGAACACCTCAGTTCCTGAAGTCACACTTCAGGTGATTCGCCAGCACCACGAGCGAAAAGACCGGAGCGGCTATCCCAATCGAGTCGGAGGACTTCAGCTTCATCCGATGGCTGAAATTCTCAGTCTCATTAATTCGTACCTGGATCATCCAGAGCACTTTAATGAGGTAAAAACCGAGATTTACACCCACTACTCCGATCGCATGGTGCAAGCCTTCCAAGGCCTTTTGGACCTCCTGGAATCGACCAAAAAATCAGCATCCTAAGACCTAGGGAATTGCTGCGCCCCGAATTCATTCATGGTAAAATTAAAGCACCATGAGTAGGCCCCTGTTCGTTCATTCGGATTCTAAGATACTCAATCGGCTCAACCAAGAGTCGAACGGAACCGCATTAGTCACCACCTCCATGGTGGAAGCCCTCAAGTGGGTGACGACTTCCAGTTTTCATTTGTCTGGGATTTTTATTAATCCCGAGGATACTCATTTTTCTGCGCTGAAGTTCCTCGAAATCACCCTCGCCCATCGCCCCGCGCTTCCCATTTTTCTATTTGAGCCCAACCTCGGCACCAACCCCGAGCAGCTTGAAAAAATCATGAAAAGCACTCATATTCAGGGTGTTTTCTTCGGCACTGAACCCTATTCGGTTCTGATGGCTCCTCTGAAGCAAAATTTAGAGCCGACCGAATTTCCCAGAAAATCGCCCCCTAAGGCTGCAATTAAGCCCGACCTCATCGCACTTCCCATTACCGACTTTAGTTACGGCTCCCACTATCCTTACGACCTTTTCACCTTTGATGAATCAGAGCGAATGGCACTTTTCGCCCAAAAAGGTTCGGCGATTGATGCCAATTATCTCAAAAGCGCTTCGGAAAAAGTGAGCTTTATTTATGTTAAAAAAGAGGATTTTGAGAAGAATCGTAGCACCCTCAACCTGACCCGCACTCATTACCTCGAGTCTGATCTTCCCAACGCATGGAAGACGGCCGAGACTCTCAGCAACACCAAGCAAATGCTTGATGAAATGCGTGAAGCGGGAGTGAACGACGGCATGGTGGAATACACCAAAACCATGCTCGGCGATCTTTTTAAACTCATCTCCAAAATCGATTCTGATGAGGGTTCCATTCATGGAATGATTGAAAAGGCGAAGCAATGCGACCGTTCAGTGTTTTGCGCCTCTTACTCGGTGCTGATTGCAAAACACCTTCGATTTGAAAAGAATGCGACTCTCGAAATTCTTGGTCTCGCAAGTGTCTTGCAAGACCTTTCCCTTTACAGAACCCCATATGGAGATTTAACCGGAAAACTACAGAGCGCACTCAATAAAGAAGAGTTAGCCTATTACTTAAAACACCCCACCCTCAGTGCGGATATTGTTTCAGGGAATACCGACATTCCGCAGGTCACACTCCAAGTGGTCCGACAGCACCACGAGCGGAAAGATCGAACCGGGTTCCCACATCGAATTGGCGGAAATCAACTTCATCCCATGGCTGAGATTTTGAGCCTGATCAATGCTTATTACGAGGTCACTAAATCAGTGAATGATGATGTGCTCGTGATTCAAACTCTGCAGAAAGAAACTTTTCAGCATTACTCCGAGAATGTGATCCTTGCTTTCAAAGCGGTTCTCAGCAATATCTTGTTAGATAAGGCTAATGCCGCAAAAAAGTCAGGATAGAAATACCACATCAGACTGTAAGCCGGGTTCTGTCTTCAACTCTTGCGAATTGGAGGCAATCATTCCTCTAGACGCCTGATTGCTCAGGTCATTCATCAGCAACCTATACCCGAAGGTCAAACGAGCAAAGCAACTCTTCCTTCCTATTTGGTCTTGCTCCCGGTAGGGTTTTCCGTGCCTCACCTCTTACAAGGTGAGCGGTGAGCTCTTACCTCGCCTTTTCACCCTTACTCAATTCACCGAAATGAACTGAGCGGTATATTCTCTGTGGCACTTTCCGTGGAACGGGCATTATACCCGCCCCCCCGGCCGTTAGCCGGTACCGCGCTTTGGGGAGCCCGGACTTTCCTCCCGTCTACTTGCGTAGACCAGCGATTGCCCGTCTGATGTGGTTTGGGGACTCTAACGCAGGCAGATCTTGCCTGTCTATGCGATTATGACTTCAAGGTCGAGTTCATCTGCATTTGGGAAACATTGACATCCTAAACGCATCCCCCGCTCAATCTCAGGCGCAGTGAGCTGGTGTAGTTCAATCGCAGTAGGCAAATTGACTCGCGCCTGGTTTGCTGGGTCAAGAATCACTCGATCTGCCCCGCATTTTCCATGACCGCCACAACGGCTTCCAATCTCAAGCTCAATCATCTGCGCATGACCCAGGAGATTGAGTCCTCTCATGCAAAGCCCAGAATCATAAACCTGTTTGTTTTTGATAAACTTAACTGACATTTCCATACTTTATCACAAGGCTTTCAAGGTGACACTTTTATGTCGCATCCCTCAAAACCAAGTTCCCTTGTACCCTTCTTTAAACACAGATAGAATAAAAATGGAGGCTCTCACCGTGGCCATAATCTCTCATTTTAGAAAATTATTTTTCCCCCTGGTCATGCTGCTCTCATCGGCTAATTGCTTTGCCGTTCTGGGCGGTTCCGCTGACTCGGTCGAAGCCGATCGACAAAATCTGAAATCATTTGAAACTCTGAAAAAAACTTCAGCACCCCTGTACTCGATCCACACCATTACTTCGGATGCGCTTACTCTGAACGAATTTGTTTCACAGGACGGAGTTGTTTTTGGACTTTCTTGGAGCGGGACCATTCATCCTGACTTGGAGTCAATTCTTGGAACTTATCAATCAGAATATCAAACAGCACTCAGCTCAACTCCGATGACTCGAGGATTAAAAAAACGGAGCCTTCAAACCTCGAAGCTTGTGATTGAACAATGGGGTCACCCTCGCCACCTTCAGGGACGCATGTTTGATCCGAATCTGATTCCTAAAGGAGTGGGTGTAAATGAGATCCGCTAATTCGCTTCTCGCATCACTCATCCTTTTTTTCGGTCTCCAAACTACCGGTTGCAATAGCACAACGAGCACCCCCACCACGCCCGGAGCTAGCCCCGCGGTGATTCCCCTCAGTAATGGAGCCACACTCCCATCGGTAAGCGGGAGCAATGTCATGACGCTCACCGTGAACGGATCCACATGCTCTGCGAATTCCTATCCCAACAAACCCTGTGTTTCGATCACCCTTTGCTCCACCGCCGGAACCAATTGCCAAACGATCAATGACATTTTGCTGGATACCGGAAGTTATGGTCTTCGGGTTTTTAAAGATGTTCTAAATGCGGGACTCTATTCCTCACTCACCAATGTCCAGAACGGCTCAAATCCGATAGCAGAATGTGTTCAATACGGCGATGGAAGTAAGCAATGGGGACCGGTCAAAATTGGCAAAATCACTCTCGGCGGAGAAACTCCAGTACAAACTCCGATTCAAGTCGTGGACTCCACTTTTACGGGCATGTCGAGCAAGTGTAGCGGTGCCATGACTTCCTCCACGAGTGCAGGGCTCAACGGAATTCTAGGGATGGGCCTATTTCAATTTGACTGCGGATACAACTGTGCAATCTCCGCAAATAACGGCAGTTACTATTCTTGCGACACCACCGCTGGAACATGTACCGGAAGCACGGTCAGCTTAGCTAACCAAGTTCAGAACCCTGTAGCCCTTTTACCTCAAGATAATAATGGAGTTCTCATTGAGTTCCCTGATGTTCCCAGTGGGAGTGCAACATCGGTCGATGGCTATCTCATTTTTGGAATTGGAACACAGGCGAATAATACTCCAACCGGTACGACCAAAACCTATTTTGCGGACTCCTCTTATGGTGAATTCACCACCGCCTATGCTGGGGGAAATTATTCTAGCTTCATTGATAGCGGCAGTAATTCTTATGCCTTCCCTTACTCAGGGACGAGCCTGACTGGCTGTAGTGGCGCGTATACCGGTTGGTTTTGCCCGAGCTCTACCACCACATTGAGTGCCATCAACAATAGTGTTTCTGACTCCACCAGCGGAACCATCCAATTTCAAATTGGTAACTTCATCAATTTTTATAGTTCACCCAATAATGTTTCTAAGCAAATTGGTGCCAAAAGTGGATCGGGTATCGGAGGCCTTTTTGACTGGGGACTTCCATTTTACATCGGACGAAATGTCTACCACGGCATAGATGGAAAATCCTCAAGCCTGGGCTCTGGTCCCTATTGGGCCTATTGATCACTATTTAGAGCCGCGGCTCACCCTTTAAAAACTTCACCAAACACCATAGAAAATGTGGTGTATTGGCCAACTTTTCAAACCATCCGCCCTGATAAAGGCGAATCCACGCACGGAAAAATTCCCGCTGATTCTCTGAATACGGAAACCACCATAGTGATTTAAAACTAAAAAAATTCATCACAGGTCGATTGATGTGCCGAACATTCACAAACTCATACAGACCCATTTCAGCGTGCTTTCGACCGATGCCACTGTCCTTCAATCCACCCCACGGGGTTTCAGGAAGGCCCGCCGAAAATAGGACTTCATTGATCATCACGCTTCCAACATGAAGCTCTCGTGCCACCTCTTCACCGAGTGAAAGATTCGATGTAATCACGCTAGCCAAGAGACCGTATGGACTATTATTAGCTTTCTGAATCGCCTCTTGGACGGTACGGAAAGTCGTCATCGCAATCACTGGCCCAAAAGTTTCTTCGTTGTAAATTTTAGTGTTCTCAATCGCCGCCCCGCCGACCAATGTGGGAATCATACGAGTCCGATCGCCGCTCATGATTCCACCACAAATAAACTCAGCGCCCTTTTCTCGAGCATCCAGCAAATGCTCTTCATAGATTTGCTTTTGCTTATCCATAGTCACCACGCCCAGATCAACTCCCGGCGTCAGATGCGTCAGCTTTTCCTTAAGTAACTCAGCAAATCTTTTGGCAATCGACTCATGAACAATCAGTCGCTCCACTGATGCACAAGCCTGCCCCGAATTGGTATAGCCGCCCCAAAGTGCCGCAGAACTTGCATAATCAAGATCCGCATCGGGAAGTACAATCATCGCGTCCTTACCTCCCAACTCCAGAGTGACCGGAGTGAGATTTTGAGAGGCTTGCTTCATGATTGCTTTTCCAGTGCGAACGCTTCCTGTAAAAAAGATTTTTGCGGGTTTCTGATCAATGATTGCAGCACCGAGATCCCCTTCTCCGCATAGCGTTTGAACGAGGTCTGTAGGGAATCCTGCCTCATCGAAAAGTTCTTGAATCTTGAGCCCCACCTGAGAGCTGAATTCACTGGGCTTAAACACGACGGCATTTCCGGTTAAGACTGCCACCGCAATATCTCCGAAAGCTAAAAAGAACGGATAATTCCAGGGTGAAATCACTGCCACGGTTCCGAGAGGCCAATAGGTTAGTGTACTCTTGCGGTAGCGCAGAAGCGGATTTCTGAGTTTGATATTCTTATCTTTTAATTTAGATGGAGCAATTCCTGAAAAGTAAGTGAGGAGTTCAATTGCGGGCAATATTTCACAAATGTAGGCCTCAATCACTGGCTTGCCATTCTCCTCGTGAATGACCGCAGCCAGTTCATCTACTTTTCGACAAAGCACTTCACGGAGTTGGAGTAGTTTTTGAGCTCGTTTTTTCACACTGAGCTTGGACCAAAGGGCCTGCGCTCGAGAAGCTCGTTCAAAAACCAGGGGAAGGCTCTGGATTGGACTTTTAGGTATTTCTTTAAGTACTTCGCCACTTCTGGGATTTCTGCTGATGATCAAGTCCATGTACATTATTTAACTCTTTTTCAGATAGAAGGGAAACCAGTCAGGGTTATGACGCAGGATCTTTATCCTAATCCCCAAGCCTTCAGGGTTTCGCGCTCTTCAAGGGGGTTCTTCACCTTTTTATACCTTGCACCCTTTTTGCCTTCCGTCGCCTTTTTGCACTCATCCCAAGTTTTGTGCCTGAGAAGCTTTCCATCCACAAAACTCAAATACATAGCCGTAAACACACTCGAGGTGTCTAAGGAAATGGGGTATTGATCGAGGGATCCTTGATATAATTCGATTTTTTCACCTCGGCAAAACTTCACCGCAATTTGGTCAACCCGCTCATTTGCCTCATTCCCGGAATGCCCTTTGACCAGTTCATATTGAAATTGAAATCCAAGGCCACGAAGAACCTCCTGACCCTTTACGACTTTCTCCCAAAGGTCCTGATTCTTCACCTCACCGCCTGATGCAGTCTTCCAGCCGTTTTTCATCCATTGGATTGAATAACGTGAGGCACCATCGAGCACATATTTTGAATCAGAAATGACATGAATCTTTTTGATCGTGCGATCGGTCGGGTGGCTTGAGCTCGTCGAAAGTTTATAAACTTCCTGCATTCCCCGATAAACCCCAAATAACTCCATCCGGTTATTGGTGGTTCCCGCCTCGGCTCCGCCCCACTCGCAAACCTGTCCAGAAGGAGTCGCCACAATCAGGCCCCAACCCCCAGGACCGGGGTTCTGAGAGCATGCCCCATCGGAAACTAATAAATATTCTGACTCCATACCCCCCCTTCCTGAGTTAATTCTTGAAATCTATCAATAGGATAACCAAGCTTGCGCCGGATGCAACTTTTACCTTCCCTTTGACAAACCCGTGACAATCGGCGAGGTAAAGTAAGCTATTGTTTGTCTAAGGATTTATGGAACTTTTCATCTACGAATATTGTGCGAATGCCGACCTTCCGGGAGAACCCCTCCCGCATGCATCCGCGTCTCCTCAATCTATGGAAATTCGTACCTGCCAACGTACGCTGAAAATCAGTGTGCGTCCCCTAGAATTGAGTACCGCTCGACGGTTCTTTGAGGGTAGCGACGCCTACGAGTTCCTCATGCGCTTTGCTTCTGGATTGGAAAGTGAAATCAAAGGCGAAACCGATGTGTTTGGCCAAGTAAAGACTGCATTTAAAAACTTTTCCCAAATGAATCCTGAGTTCCTTAGTCAGTATCAGACCCTCTTTTCCAACCTCTTTGAAGATACGAAAGAAATCCGGGCCCAATTCCTTCAAGGCATTGGCGGAAATACCTATGGAGCCCTCGCGAGACGGGTGCTGAATCCTGAAGTGAAGTCAAAGGTTTTGATTCTCGGCGCGGGGCAGATTTCAAAGAGTGTTGCGCCCTATTTCGCAGATTCTGAGCTCACCATTTATAATCGCTCCGAACTAAGACTCGGGGAGCTTTCGGCTGACCTCACTCAAAAAGGATATCAGGGAATCCGCTACCTTTCTGGAGATGCTGAGCTTTCTGAAGAAATCAAAGCCGCTGAAATGGTTATTATCGCGACTCCTGTGGGTTCCGTTTTGGATGCGCTCGTCATTTCAAACTGCTCACCAAGCACCCGCATCCTACACTTGGGAGCTCAGGCACACGAGATTACTTCATTTGAAACCCTCACTCAAGGCGCCCAAAGTCTGAGTGACCTTTTCGCTCTCGAAAAGGAACAAAGTTTATTCAGAGAAAAACAAATCCAACAAGCGATGGATGCCTGCCGGCGCCGAGCACTACTCCGCTCACTTTCACGATCCATCCACATCCATCACGGGTGGGAAGATTTAGCTCTGTTTTATTAGTTTATGAACACCACAACACTCAAGCTCGGGACTCGTAAGTCCCTGCTCGCTATTGCTCAAAGTTCTTGGGTTGCCCGAGAACTCGAACGCCTCAATCCGGGTACCCGGGTTGAACTGGTAGGAATCGAAACTCGCGGAGATGTCATCCTCGATAAACCACTCAGCCAAATCGAGGGTAAAGAATTTTTTACCGCCGAACTTGACCACGCTCTCATGCGCGGAGAGGTCGACTTGACCGTTCATTCGATGAAGGACTTGAGTATCGATCGACCAAACCAAATTCAACTCGCTGCCGTACCTGCACGGGAACTTCAACATGACGTCATCCTCTTTCACGAATCCGTCGTGGACAGGATTAAAGCAGGAAAGCCCGTCCGAATTGGAACCTCATCACCGAGGCGCCTCACATTAATTCCAAGTTTTTTAAAGCAAGCACTTCCCCGATTTCGGGACGATCAGATTCCGGAGCTTCAGTTCGTTGAGATTCGCGGAAATGTAAACACACGACTCTCCCGCGTTCATGAACCCGAAGGTACAGAGCGCAAACTTGACGGTGTCGTCCTTGCGTTTGCAGGGCTTGAGCGCTTAGCAATGGATGCTAAAGCCTCCATTGAGCTCTACCGACTCCTTGAAAATACACGCATGATGGTCCTTCCGCTCAAGGCATGCCCGTCTGCTCCCGCTCAGGGAGCGCTTGCCATCGAAGCGAGACGTGATTCTGCGGAAACGCTCTCGAAGATTGCGAAAATGCACCATGAGGCAACCCTGACTGCGGTTAAATCAGAACGCGCAGTACTCGAGGAATGGGGAGGCGGATGCCATCAAAAGCTCGGCGCAAGCTATCTACCGTCTGGTGTCCTCTTTATCCAAGGTCAAAAGCCAAGCGGAGAATGGGTCAATGAGACCCGTGGAGGCATAAAACCAGAAGCCACGTCGTTCGCAAAAATTGAGGCCGGTGATGTTTTTGATTTCACCTCAGCAGAGCTCTCTGCTGACCAAGTGGCGCAAATCCAAAAATCAGAGCTCATTTTCATCGCCCACTCTCGAGCATATGAAATGATGAAGACCCCAGCTGCTTTGACAACTGGAACCGCTAAGCGCATCTGGGTTTCCGGGACACAGAGTTGGTTTAAGCTCGCACGCCAAGGACTTTGGATTGAAGGGTCTCTTGATGGTCAAGGCTTCGAAGCCATGAAGGCGTTTTATCCGAAGCTCCTCCTTCGCTTTCAAAATCGTGCATTTCTATTTTTAACCCATCTGCAGCTTGGCCTCTAAATGTATTTATTGTAC
>CAIOKW010000264.1 GCA_903858975.1 Oligoflexia bacterium
AGCCGATTGAATCGACGCACATTATGAAACGGGTGAAGTTTGATAAATGGCGTGAAATGGTCGAAATACCATTAAAAGAGCAGCTGATTCATGTTGTTATAAGACAAATCCTGGCGCCAACTGTGGAGCAAAAGCTCTCTCATTCGGTGCACTCTTTTATTCGAGGTCGTTCGATTAAAACTGCATTTGATCAAATCAGGAGCCAATTAGGTCGCTACCGAACTGAAACGCCCCTTCGTGAGCGAGCTCTTTTCGTTTTCAGGGCAGATATTAGAAAGTGTGGGGAATCCATACCGGTTCATCCTCGCTCAAAGATTTGGGCGCTGATTCGTGAGGCTTTACCCCCTGGATCACCCATTCCACATGAACAACTAATGGATGCGATCCAAGGAGCCGTTCGGCCAGTCGTAAAATGGAAAGATCATGGTGGAGAGTTCCAGTTTTTGCAGGGAATTCCAACGGGTTCGCCCATTCAGCCCCTATTGTTAAATTTGTACTTGGGACAATTAGATCACTATTTTGAATCCTTTTCTAAATCCAATTCACACTCCATTTATTGCCGCTATGGGGATGATTTCTTTTTTGCCCATCCGAATGAGTCTGTGTTTCACGAAGTGATGAGAGGGCTTCCCATTTTGCTCCGCAATTTAGAACTGGAGATCCTGCCTGAAAAGCAAAAAATGTTTCGCTGGTCAGGCTCTGGATTTAAAGGGAAATCAAGTGTTGAGTTTCTAGGCTTTGAACTCAATTTTAATGGAACGATCAAACTCAATCGCTTGAAGGAAAATCAAGTCGCGCGGCACTTGAGGTACGTGGTTAGAAAAACATTTTATGTTTTGAAGAGTGAAACCATGGATCGTCGTATTCAGATGGCTCGAAAAATGATTGAAATGGCTCTCGGGATTGATTCTATGAAGCGCCATCCCTACATCGATAAACTTCTGAGTATTGCGGATGATCGAAACCAACTGAAAGCTCTGGATCATGAATTAGCATTTGCAGTTTCACGAGAAATTACGGGGCTAAGACGCTTAGCCACTTTTCGACGGGTGTCTAAGAAATTGATCTATCAAGAATACCAGATTCCATCCTTGGTACGAGAAAGGAACCGGCCATGGAATCCTTAGTTCTACTGGCATCGCGCTTCCAGTATGTTTGGAGACGAGTTCGTTTTATGTCGCTTCAAAGAGTAATGTCGGTTGGAGTCAGATGGGCTGAATGGATCAGCTTCAGTCATTTGGTTTCACATCGATTTGCATTTGAGTATCTCGCATTTAGGTATTTGTTGGATTTTGTGGTTCGCTACCGTTGGAGTTACCTTGAAGAATTTAGATCGGATTTGATTCTTCTTCGAAAGACGAAACAGAATCAAGGTTTTCTCATTCGAATTCAAGAAGTTTGGCAGAGCACCTGGCATTGGTTGCCGCCGATGTTCATCTTCATGGTGGTGATGGCTTTTGCATTAAAGCTTCCGCAGAGCCTACCAGGAACGGGGATCTCGCTTGTAATTGTGCTTGTGATTCACTTTGGTGCGGATTGGATCATGAAGACTCAGCAGTCTGTAATATTTTCTTCGTCTCGGGTCAGTAGACCATTGTGGTCATTTGTAGGCCTGGATTTGCTCCATGGTGTTTTAATATATGCTTTATCCCGCAAATGGGGGGAAGCCGGTCTGGTTGCTAGTTTCGTAATCAATTCTAGCTTTAGGATCTTCTCATCTTTTTATTTTTCCCAGAAAACGCTTGTACGCTTAGGGTTGCCCCGCCTTAAGTTTCCGAATCGGATTGGATTTCGTTATCAGATTTCTATGAAGGGCTTTCTGACTGGTCTTACTCTCCCTTCTGTGGAAGCGGCATTCTTGATTTGTTCGGTAGTTTATTTTCGTGCGATTCGTGAAATCGATGCAGAAGCCACCTATCAGTTTTTTCTCTACTTGGTGTCCCCGCTCTTTACCTTTGCGACCAGTTTTGGTTTTTTGTACTACGTGGATTTTTTGAAGTTTAAGGATCGGGTGTTTAGACAGATTTACAAAATGCTCATGATGGATGCACAGAGGGCTCTTGTTTTTTATGTGATCTTAGCCGTAATCATTGCTGAAGGTTTGAATTTGTTTGGGGGTTGGGAACCATTAGGTCTCAGTGTGATTGGGATGGTGGCCCTCGTCATGGCATCATGGGGGTTCTTTTCACTGAGTGCGATGGTGGGATTTATTCAGGGGCAGCGTTGGATTGTGGTGGGCTCCGCGTTTCTTACCACTTTTTTGATTTCTGCTGCGTGGAATTTTGAATCACTCATTGCGCTTTCAATTGTGATTCCTCTCACCTTCGGGCTCATGATGTGGAAGGCGAGCCAGAGAGCGTCTCTTAATTCAAATACGGAATGGATTTCGCCTGAGTTATTTCAAGGGCTTTTGAGTTCTCAGAGCAACCTACAAGCCCTTCAGGGAGTGGCACTTGAAAGAAAATCACTTGGCTTTTCTTTGTCCGAAACACTCGAGCGACTCATCCATGCTCTACCCAAAGGGAGTCAAATCTGTTTTCGAGGGCGGAGTCAGCTCTATTGGATAACCCCCGAAGGTACCCGTCTCTCACCTCGAGAGCTACTCCTGATTTTTGGCGTTTATTGGACAAAAGAGTTGAACGATTGGGAACCCATTAAGCCTCGAGAACTGAATCAGCAGCTTTTTGAATGGAAATTGGGCGAAGCTTTGCCAACAGAATTAGGCCAGACGTCCGAGAGTGAACAAAGATTGTTGTTGAGTCTGATGAAGCGTCGAGTGACGGGGCGTGAAATTCAAAGCCGCGGATTGCGGATTGGATTTCGACCCAGGTTTAAGGGTCAAGTGTGGATGGGTGGGCAGCTTTTTAGGAAGTAAAGGGCTTATGGGTTCTTACGGGTGAGCAGCAATTTTACAACAGCATCATTTTGATTGTATTGAGCCATGTCGATGGCCGATTGAAAGCAGGTATCGTTTGTTTTTAATCTCGCTTTTTGTAAGAGGAGAGAAACAAAGTCGAGGTAACCTTGACGAGCGGCGACTGCAAGAGGGCAGAGCTTTCCCCGCGCATTCACGTCGGCATTCGTGTTGCTCAGAAGGATGTCGGCAACTTTGAGTGAGTCAAAGAGGGCTGCGATATTGAGTGGGCCGCGTCCTAGAATTCCAGCGAGGTTTGCATCGGCGCCATAGCGTACTAAAAGGAGTGCAGCCTCTGGCTTTTCGTGTTTTGCGGCCACCATTAAGGGTGTGAAAAGAGAGATAGGTTGTTGAAAGTTTGCATCTGCACCATTTTCTAGAAGTGCTTTCACCATTTCAAGTGAACCTGCTTTGATCGAATAGGAAAGTGGAGTCTCCGTGTCAGTAGAGCTGTTGGGTGAAACGCCCGCCTGAATCGTGGCGACAACTCGAGGCACATCATTGTTGGTGAGTGCACTCCAGAACTGATCAGCAGACGAAACTTGAGCCATCGCAGAGGGACTAAATAGGATAAAAATCAGGGTTAGCATGTGGCTGTGTGTAGCACATTGAGTCATTCATGGCTAGACGAGTATGAGTGAAGTGAGCGAATGTGACTATTGTTCTCCTCAGAGTCTTCATTCGAGCCAAAAAGGCCCAAATGCTTGTTTTAAAACGTTTTTTTGATGCAGAGGTGTGTTGTTTTTCGCCGCAAAGTTCATTAGGTTTTTCAGCGTGAATGAGCAAAGGGATCCAAAGACATTGAAGGGGGCATTGATTGGGTACGGATTTATCTCCTCGGAGGGACATCTTCCGGCTTATCTCAAGCGCATTAGAAACGGGAAGTCGGACGTTAGAATTCTTGCGTTAGCCGATATCTGCGAGGATCGTCGGCGGATTGCGGCACAAGTTTTACCGGGGATACGGATTTATGCTGATTACCGGGAACTCATTAAAAGAGAGCATCAGAATCTAGACTTTATCGACATTGCCACTCCCCCGGTCTTTCATGCGGAAATCGCGCACACAGCTTTAGACCACGGACTTCATGTACTGTGTGAGAAGCCGCTTACCACCCATCTCAAAGACGCAGAGGCGCTCATCAAACATGCAAAAAAAGCAAAGCGCGTGCTCTTTCCAGCTCACAATTACAAACATGCACCCGTCGTAAAAGCGATCAGAAAAATCATTGATCAAGGCATGATCGGTAAAGTTCGGTCGGTGACTTTAAATACCTATCGAAACACTCATGCTAAAGGCGTCACGGAGTGGAACACTCACTGGCGTAGGCAAACTCGCTTCAGCGGGGGTGGAATTGCAATGGATCATGGAAGCCATTCTTTCTATTTAACTTTTGAATGGCTCGGTGATTATCCGACAGCCGTCACCGCAAAAATGTCCAATTTAGAGCCCCATCGATTTGATACGGAAGATAATTTTACTTCGGTACTGACATTCCCTAATGGCTTTGCTCATTGCCACCTTTCTTGGACGGCAGGTGTCCGGAAGGTCATTTACACCATCCAAGGAGAGCAAGGTGCAATCACAGTGGATGACGATCAGCTGCAATTAGCCATTCAACAAAAAACAGAGGGCCCTGACGTCGCCCAAGGAGCAATAAAATGGAATGTTGAAAAAACAGATATCTCTTCGGACTGGATGGATGCAAGCCATGTCACTTGGTTTAATGACCTTTTTGATCAATTCAAAATGGCAATTCATAAGGGTGACTACGTCGGAAAAGAAGCGATCGAAGCATATCGGTGCATCGAAATTATCACCCAATCATACGAATCCTCAAAACATGAGTCAAAAGAGTTAAAACTCTTCGGCATTAAAAACCCATAGAAAATAGGAATCAATCGAAATGAAAAGCAGTAAGACTAAAATTGATATTCAGGCCCCTAAAGGAAAACTTGCAATTCTCACTCCGGGAATGGGAGCGGTAGCGACTACGCTGTACGCAGGAGTCGAGGCAATTAAAAAAGGACTGGCTCTACCGATTGGTTCTTATACACAGCTTGGAAAAATCCGTCTTGGATTGCGGGATGAAAATCGATTTAAGTATGTGAAAGATCTCGTTCCACTTGCGAATTTGGAGCAAGTCGTTTTTGGAGGTTGGGATATATTTCCAGAAAATGCTTTTGAGGCTGCAACACACGCCAAAGTCCTCGATAAAGAACTGCTCGAGCTTTTGAAGGAACCCCTAAGCAGAATTAAGCCCATGTCTGCTGTTTTTGATCAGCATTATGTAAAACGCATTACCGGCCCGAACATCAAGACGGGTAAGACAAAAATGGAGCTTGCCGAACAGCTTCGACAAGATATTCGAACATTTATTTTAGAAAATGAATGTGATCGTGCGGTAATGGTGTGGTGTGCATCTACCGAAGTATACACTCCTCCCACGGATGTTCATGGTTCACTTGAGACCTTCGAGGAAGGCCTTCGAAATAACGATCCATCGATCAGTCCATCTCAAATCTATACCTACGCGGCCTTGATGGAAGGGGTGCCCTACGCCAACGGGTCGCCTAACGTTTCGGTGGAGATGCCATGCATTCAAGAATTATCGATGAAACGGATGACCCCCATTGCTGGATCCGATTTTAAAACGGGCCAAACCTTTTTGAAAACAGTCATCGCACCGGGACTGAGGAATCGGCAAATTGGTGTGTCTGGATGGTATAGCACTAATATTTTAGGGAATCGCGATGGAGAAGTTTTAGACGATCCAGGGTCGTTTAAATCAAAGGAGGTTACCAAATCCGGAGTTTTGAGTGATATTTTTGATTCAACGCTGTATCCAGAACTCTACAAAGATTTGAGCCATGTGGTGCGGATCAATTACTATCCACCTCGCGGAGATAATAAAGAAGGCTGGGATAATATCGACATATTTGGTTGGTTGGGTTACCCGATGCAAATCAAAGTGAATTTCTTATGCCGAGATTCTATTCTTGCCGCACCGATTGCTCTGGACCTTGCACTTTTTATGGACCTAGCAGGTCGGGCAGGGATGAGTGGTATTCAAGAGTGGCTTTCCTTTTATTTTAAGATGCCCATTACCAAGTTAGGATTGAGACCCGAGCATGATCTATCAGTACAGTTACTCAAGTTAGAAAACACTTTACGCTTTTTCACCAATGAAGAACTGATCAATCACTTAGGACTTTCTTATTATGGAGTTAATGAAGGAGCGAGTTATTCAAATGAGCTTCGATAGTGTAATGGCAGTGACGGCTTTGATATGCTGTCTGATTCTAGTGATCAGTTATAGCATTCGAAGTCTTCGATTCG